>DATNJO010000159.1:0-2848 GCA_035603895.1 Pyrinomonadaceae bacterium | reverse complement strand
AAGGCTGAACTCAGAACGGTGCCGCTACTACTTCTTCCGTCCGACAGCGAAAAGAGCCTGCGCGGTGCGAATGTACATGACGCCTTCGGACAGCGCGGGTGTGGCCATTAGGAGTTCGCCCATTGGGTTGGTCCAAAGAAGCGCAAACTTCTCGCCGGCAGAAACCACCAGAATTTCTCCGTCTTCGTTGGAAAGATAAATTTTTCCGTCGGCCGCAATCGGCGACGCGCTGTAGCCATTGCCGACGAGTGGAAGACGTTGGCGATAAATCTCGTCACCGGTCTTCAGGTTGTACGTGTCGAGAGTACCGTTGTTGGCGAGCACGTAGAGAATGCCTTTGTAGATCAGCGGCGTCGGCATGTACGAGCCGCGTCCGGTGCGGCTCCAGATGACCGCGTCGCTGCTGGTCTTTCCATCAGGCAGCGTCAGATCGCCGCGCGCTCCCGCTTTGACGACGAAGATCGGGCGCTCTGGTCCACGTCCACTCGCGACGACAAGCATATCATCCGCGAAGATCGGCGTCGGCGCCGTGATCTTCGAACTCTTGCCGAGACGCCACAGCTCTTTGCCAGTGCGCGGATCGTAACCGCGAATAAAGTTCGACGCGTTAGCGATCAGTTCTTCACCTTTTGAAGTTGTCGCGACGGTTGGAGTGCCCCACGACGGAATCTCGTCGCGATCGGTTTTCCAAACTGTTTCCCCGGTTGCAGCGTTGAGTGCGACGATGAACGAATCGGTTTGCGTGTCGCACTGAAGGATGACGAGATCTCTCCAAATGATCGGCGAGCTTGCCGAACCCCATTCGACGGTCGGCACATCGTATGCCCCAAGATCGATCCGTCCGAAATCAACTTTCCACAGCGGCTTCCCGTTTACGTCGTAAGCATGAACACCCTGCGAACCGAACCACGCAACGACGATGCGCCCGTCGGTGACCGGCGTGGAGTTGGCGTAGGTCGCTTTGATGTGGCGCTTCTCTCGTGGTTCACCGGCAAAGGCAACGCGTTCCCACAGAACTTTACCGCTGCGTTTGTCGAGCGCATAAAGCATCCACTTGTGAGTCGAACGATCTTTCGAGGCATCTCCGTCGCCGTACAAGCCGGGCCGGAAAGTCGCTTTCGGATCGCTACTGAGCGCCGTGGTTATGTAGATACGATTGCCCCAGACGATCGGGCTTGAATGCGCGAGCCCAGGAATCGGCGTGTGCCACAGAATGTTCTGACCTGTTTTTGCGTTCCACTCGTTGGGGAGATTCTGTCCCTCGGCAACGCCGGACGCGTTTGGACCACGGAACGACGGCCAGCTTCCATTAGCTGCGCGTGCGTTCGGACGCGACGATGACGGACGCGCGCTCGCCGTTCTGACGAAGTTTCTGACTGGTTTCGCAACCGCCTCACCGGCAGGCAGCCACGTGCTGCCATCAAGAATCATCATCCGCACTTTGCACTCGTCAGAAACGACACCCATGCTCACGTGCTTGCCGTCGGACGTTGCGCGATACTTACCTGGTCCATCGCAACCGCCCGGCGCATTGGCCAATCCGCCAACCGAAAGTTCAAAGTCAGCGCCCTGACTTTTCCAGTTGCCACTGAGTTTGGGCCAACGATCGCCTTCGACCGTAAACGTGCCGGCGGGATCGAAACGAGCTGTGAAAACGCCGAACGACATCGGATGCGAAGGCAGTGCGCCCTGCTGTTTCTGATGCTTTGCGATGTACTGCCGCGCAAACTCAACCAGGTGCGGGCTCTCGCGCAGTCCGATCTTTTCGGCTTCTTTCTGTGCGTCTTCGATCTTCCAGCCGTCGCGCAACACTCGCCTGATCATCCAGAAAGCGCCAACGCGAATCGCTCCGGTGCAGTGAATGAACGCCGGCCGGTTTTCCGGATCGTCAGTGATCTTCAAAAACTCATCAACCTGTTCGTCCTTCGGCTCAGCGTAGACGACCGGAATATTGAAATAACGCAGGCCCAACTCTTTCGCCTTCGCTTCCTCTTCGGCGGCGCGATGTTCGCTCGGCTGGCGCAGGTTGATGATCGCCTTCACGCCTTCGGCTTTCAGTTGTTGGAGATGTTCGAGCCGCGGCTGGCCGCCCGTGCAGAACTCTTTATTTACACGGAGAAAGTTTCTGATCGACGCCAGGTCATCCTGGGCCTGGGCCGTAACCGCGGAGACTGACAGCAGCACGACGATGAAGATGTTGGCGATTTTCATGCGCGCTATATTACGACAACACCTCAGTTTTACTGCCACTCTTTCGTGCCGATTAGCACGCGCACGATGACCGGCGAATTTGCTAACAGCATCATCAGCCACGTGCGCCCGCGGTCGATGTCTTCGGCGAGGTAGAACATTCGCGGCGGAAAATAGATCAGCAACGCGAGGAAACAGAGAAAGAAAAGGCGCCCGAGAAATTCGACTACGCCGGATGGTCTGCCGAGGCCGGCGAAACTCAGCAAGTTCCAGACAATCTGAAAGAGGATCATGTTCAGGAAGAAGCACACGTCGCCGAGCAACTCGCTTTGATGTTGCACCAAAAACTCGTACTTCGGCGGTTTTTGTGGCGGAGAGAAGTAACGATAAATCAGAACCGTCTGAATGATCGTGCAGAACAGGCCGCCGAAAATAAGCGGGAGAAAAATCGCACCGTTCTCCAGCAAGCGCCTGCCAAACAAGAACTGGCCAACGCCGGTGACAATCGCTGACATCAGGACGAGGTTCAGACAGAAATAAAAGATCGGATTGAACAGGCAGCCCAGGTGAGAATCCAGGTCGATAGATCGTCCTTCAGCTTTCAACCGGTGATGAAAGTGCCAGCGCTTCAATACGGCCCCGGCCGCGGGCAAGACCC
>DATNJO010000158.1:0-9346 GCA_035603895.1 Pyrinomonadaceae bacterium | reverse complement strand
GCCAGACAGGCAATTCTGGCTGGATAGGTTGCGGCAATATTCCGACTTCGACGTCCTGACCGGAGCCGCCGCGAAAGGGAAGCTTCTCACCACGCCACAACTTGCGCACCATGTCGATATGCTCTGTCATGATGCTACGTCTTTGAGCATAGTTCTCGGGCGCGAAAACGAAATCAGCAGCATGCCATCCGGAAGCGAACGAGACGCCAACGCGCCCGTGTGACAGGTTGTCGATCATGGCCCATTCTTCTGCTACACGAATCGGATGATGAAGTGGCGAGACGACGCTGCCGGCGCGAATTTGAATGCGCTCGGTAATAGTTGCGATAGCCGCACCGGTGACGGCGGGATTTGGGTAGAGGTCGCCGAAGGCATGGAAGTGGCGCTCGGGAGTCCATACAGCGACGAAATCATTTTGATCCGCGAACTTCGCTCCTTCAATCAGTAGCCTGTATTTGTCTTTTTTATCGGCAGTATTGCCGTCGCTGGCAAAATAAAACAGACTGAACTGCATGCCTTTGTCTGACGCACGACGTTCAGTTTGTTTGGAGATGATCTCTCGTTGTTCAGTTTGTATGACAACCTTGTAGCCGCGGGTCAGAGTCCAGAATAATTCCAGCACCGAGATATCGAAGGAGATGCTGGTAAGTGCGAGCCACACTCCCTGAGGCGAGAGACGGTCGTCCATGGCGGTGAAGAAATTGATCACATTCCGGTGCGCCACCATCACGCCTTTGGGCTGGCCAGTCGATCCCGAGGTGTAGATAACGTAAGCGAGATTATCCGCGGTTGTTTGGTGAACCGGATTCCGATCGCTGCTGCGCGCAATGATCTCCCGGTCGTTGCGAAGTGAGACGATCTTTGTCTTCGCGTCCACCAGGAGGTTTGTCAGCTTGTCGTCTGTGAGTAGTAACTCGATTCCTGCATCCCGGACCATTAGCGAGAGTCGATCCGCCGGATATGTTGGGTCGAGGGGAACATACGCAGCACCGGCCTTAAGTACTCCCAACAGCGCGACCATAGTGTCGAGCGATCGTTCCAGGGAGACGCCGACAGTCACGTCGGGACCAGCGCCCAGGTCACGTAAATGATGGGCCAGTTGGTTGGCTCTCCGATTCAGTTCACTATAAGGCAGTTGTTGATCTCCAAAGACCACTGCAATGCTCTCGGGAGTGCGTTCAACTTGTGCTTCGAATAACTCGTGGATGCACTTGTCGCGCGGGTAATCTCGAGCCGTGTCATTCCAGTCCACCAGGATCAACTGCCGGTCAGCATCACTCAAGAGCGATATTTCATTGATGTTTTGTTCGGTGTCGGAGACCATTGCTTCCAGCACGAACTGGTAATGGTCCATCATTCGTGCGACTGTCTGTTCATCGAACAAGTCAGTGTTGTACTCGACCAGGCCATTTAGTCTTCCGCCGGCCTCGGTCACTGACAACGAGAGATCGAAGCGGGAAACAACTCCGGTCGTTTCCACGGCACTGATGCTGAGTTCACTCCACTGCGGCGTCTCCTGGGGAACGTTCTGCAAGATAAGCATCACCTGGAACAGCGGTGAACGGCTCAAGTCACGCGTTGGCTGAAGTTCCATGATCAGCTTTTCAAACGGAATGTCCTGGTGCGCATACGCGTCAAGGCAAACCTTTCGCACACGCTCAAGCAGCTTTGTAAAACCCGGCTCTCCCGATAGATCCGTACGCAACACCAGAGTGTTGGTAAAGAGTCCGATCATCTGCTCCGTCTCGGCGCGGTTCCGCCCGGCGATCGTTGTTCCTACTGCGATGTCTTCCGCTCCCGTGTAACGCGAGAGTAATACCTGAAGCGCCGCCAATAGCGTCATGAACAAAGTCACGCCCTGACTACGACTCAAGGAGTTGAGAGATGCAGAAAGAGATTCCGGAAGGGCGAAACTGTAGGTTGACCCTTTGGACGTCTGCACGGGAGGGCGCGGTCTGTCGCTCGGCAGGTCCAACGCACCAAGACCTTCGAGCTGGGGTTTCCAATAAGCGAGCATCGACTCAATGACACTTCCCTGAAGCCATTCTCGTTGCCAGATCGCGAAGTCGGCATACTGGATCGGTAACTCAGGTAGAGGTGAGTCGAGTCCTTTGGAGTAGGCCTCGTAAAGAGTCTTTATCTCGCGGATGAATATTCCTTTCGACCAACCATCCGAGATGATGTGATGCATGGTCACGGAGAGAACGTGATCTTCGGGCCCGAGTTTGAGCAGCTTTACGCGCATGAGTGGCCCCTGGGCCAGGTCAAACGGTTGTAGAGCTTCCTCGTTTGCGAACTGTCGCACTTTGGTTTGCTGCTCGGACGCGCCCAGATGGCTCACATCAATAAGTGGCAGACGCGCGGTCGCTGGTGGGGAAACAACCTGCACGGGTTCCTGCTCAATCATCGAAAATGTTGTCCGCAGAATTTCGTAGCGGCGAATGATTTCGTTGAATGCTCGTTCCAGCGCAGCTAGATCGAGCGGACCCTGAAACCGCACAGTAGTGGGAATGTTGTAAAGGATAGACCCGGGTTCCAGTTGGTCCAGGAACCACAACCGCTGTTGGGCGAAAGAGGCGGGGAATGCAAAAACTTCTTCAGCCATCACCTAAACTCTCAAGGGAATTTTTTTTTCGGAGCAACTGCAGGACAAAATCGAGGCGCTATCCCTCACTTTAACCAGAGGCCGACAATAGGTCGCAGCATTGTGCCACACGCTCAAATAATAATGAAGCGCCTAATTCATCCCTTCGTCTCCCTTTGCGAGGTGAACGGAACGACACCTCTCTCTGCCAGGTATGAAACGATGATTTCGGCGTTCTCCTCGGCGCTCCGGTTGACCGTATCGATCACGATCTCCGGGTGCAATGGAGGTTCGTAAGGATCGTCGATGCCGGTGAAGTTTTTAAGCTTACCCTCGCGGGCCTGGCGGTACATCCCCTTCGTGTCGCGCTCCTCGCAAATTTCAAGCGGCGTATCCACAAAAACCTCGATGAACATATCGGAGCCGAACATCAAGCGACACTCGTTGCGCGTGGCGCGGTAAGGACTGACCGCTGCGCAAACTACCGTGCCCTCATGGCGCACGATCTCCGAGGCGACGAAGCCAATCCGGCGAATGTTTGTGTCACGATCCTCCTTACTGAAGCCAAGTCCCTTCGAAAGGTGCGTGCGCACCACGTCACCATCAAGCACCGTCGCCTGCCGCCCTGCTTCCAGAAGTTTAATGACAACAATCTCTGCCGTCGTCGACTTGCCGGCGCCGGAGAGACCTGTGAACCAGAGACAAAAGCCCTGACGATGGAGCGGAGGATGAGAGGAAGCCAGAATCTCGGCGACCTCCGGGCGCGTGAACCAGTCGGGAAGTTGCCTTCCTTGTTGCAGGTATTGCTCGCGCACTTCGGTACCGGAGATGGAATCTACGCGACTGCCTTCGGGAATGCGTGAACGTTCCTCGTAGCGATCTTCGTCAGGAAGATAGAAGAGCTCCGAGAAAGGCACGGGCCGGACGCCCGTCTCATCCTGGTGTTTGGTAACCAATTCCTGCGCGTCGTATGGACCATAAAACGGACGGCCTTGAGAGTCTACGCCCGGACTGGCGTGGTCGCGGCCGACAATGAGGTGATTAGCACCGTGGTTACGACGAATCAGGGCGTGCCAGAGTGCTTCGCGCGGACCGGCCATGCGCATTGCCAGCGGCAAGAGCGCGAGCAACATCTTCTGGGGGTCGTAGTAACGCTCAGCAAGGATCTTGTAAGTGCGCACGCGGGTGAAGTGGTCGATGTCGCCGGGCTTGGTGAGTCCGACGGTCGGGTGTAAGAGCAGCGTGGCATTCAACGAGCCCGCGGCTCTTCTCGTCAGCTCTTCGTGAGCGCGATGTAGTGGGTTGCGCGTCTGGAAGGCAACGACGTTGCGTTGGCCAAGCGACGAGAGACGAGCGCGCACTTCGTGTGGAGTCAAGCGCAGCGATTTGAAATCGTAATAGCGTGGCGTTTGGACTACGCGGAGAGCACCTGAAATGCACAATTCGCCCCACGAGTTCATCTCCGCAACTGTCGGGTGGCGGACGTCTGTGCTGCCGTAGGCCGAGCGCGCTTCTCTATCCTTGTCCCATTCGAAAATCTCTTCTACACGCATCAGGGCCATGATGTCGTTGTAGGGGTTGGTGAGTGCGATCTCACTGTCGAGTTTCGGTGCGTTCTCGCGTCTCACCGTCAGAGTCACCGGAATCGGAAAGAGGGTGCCGTCGGCAAGCCGCATTTCGTCGAGGACGCCTTCGTAGTCGGCCCGGCCCATGAAGCGGTCCAAAGGGGAGAATCCGCCGGTGGCGAGCAGTTCAAGGTCGCAGATGTTGCGCGTCGAGAGTTGAAGGGTTGGCAGCGAGCCCGCGTACACGCGCAAGGCCTCGCGCTCTGCTGGATCGACTAGCAGGTTAACCAATCGACCGCCGTAAGGTTCAATTAGGATTTCGTTAGCTTCTGTAGTCACGTTTCGATTCTCTCACTCCAAATACCGCTTTTTCTCAAAAATACGCGAACTCAGGTTCAAAACTCTTCACAGGCAGCTTACAGCGGCTTCGCGAAAAATCAAGAAAAGATACGAAACCACGTCTCCCGAGTCCGCCCAAGTGCCGATTAATAATTAGTTAGGAAACAATTAGGAAACAGCTAAAGACCTCCGTTTCTCGCCTCACTTATAGTCCCGCCAGTCAAACCGCTAGCGAGCTGACCACCCAGGAAGTCGGAATCCACGAGGGGTTTTGAACGAGTCAATTGTCGCTTCGCGACTCTCGTCCACTCCCACTCCCAATCCCAAACGTTTTCAACGTCTTCTGAAGGAGAAACGACATGTCCGGAAGGACTTTCAACCCCCCTAGTCTATTAGCTCTCTCAGTTGTCATCGCGATTTCGTTAGCAAACCTTGGCGTCCTGATACCTAAAGTCGAAGCCAGCGGTTTTGGAAATAAAGCCGGCAAGCCGGTAGCAGCGAGGAAAGCGAAAAAAGTTTCTCCTCTTTTGGACCCTGCCAGGCACCAATCACAAGAACAAGTCCGCGTGATTGTGGAACGCAACGGCGCCGCCGGCGAGAACCTCAAGGGTTTTATGCGCCGCAGTGGCGTTCGCGTTGGCCGCGAAATTAAAAGCTTTAACGCGGTCACGATGACTTTGCCCTTCAACAAGATTGCCGAACTATCCTCTTTTCCAGAGGTCCTGCACGTCTCATTGAATGATGTCGTGAAACCCGTGGGCCATGTTTCAGCAACGACCGGAACGGATGCCGGGCGAAGTGCGGCAGCGAACGCCGGCCAGGGTTCGATTGATGGTACGGGTGTTTCCATCGCCATTCTGGATTCCGGTATCGATCTCAATCACGCGCAATTTGCTACTGGAACAAATCCTTCCCGCGTTCTGGCAAGCGTTGATTTCACTGGCGAGAATCGCGTGGATGATCCTTATGGACACGGTACCTTCGTCGCGGCAGCGGCGGCGGGCAGTGCAAACGCCGGATCACAGTATCAGGGAATCGCGCCGGGCGCCTCTTTGTTGAATGTCCGCGTGCTGAACAGCGATGGTGAGGGAAGCGTAGAGACCGTACTCGCCGGACTCGAATGGGTCGCCGCCCACGCCCGCCAATACAACATCCGCGTAGTCAACATGAGCATTGGCGCGCGGGCTGTCGAGTCTTACAAGAATGATCTCTTGTGTCGTGCGGCTCGTGGATTGGCAAATTCCGGGATCCTCGTAGTCGTCGCGGCCGGCAACGATGGCAAAGACTCGTCAGGCCAGAAGATCTTTGGGTCCATTCACTCGCCAGGTAACGAGCCTTCCGCATTTACCATCGGCGCCACTAACACCTTTCAAACAGACGCGCGCGCCGATGATGGCATTGCTACTTACAGCTCGCGTGGTCCGACGCGTAGCTACTGGGAAGATCAAGATGGGGGTCGTCATCATGACAACCTGCTCAAGCCGGATATGGTAGCCCCAGGCAACAAACTGGTCTTTGCCGAAGCTTCGGAAAATAACATTGTGACTGAGAATCCATCGCTGCACGTGTCAGGCTCCAGCGACCCGACCATGAAAATGATGCAGATGAGCGGAACCTCAGTGGCCGCACCCATTGCGGCTGGCGCGGCAGCATTGATGCTTCAGATCAATCCGAAGTTGACGCCCAACATGATCAAGGCCTTCATGGAATACACGTCCCAGAAGCTTGATGGATTTGGACCTCTGGAACAGGGTGCGGGCCAACTGAATGTTGAAGGCGCCATGAAACTGGCGAGTCTGGTGCGACAGGATCTTACTTCACCGGTTCAAATCGGAATTCCGCTCTTAACCGGCTCAGCTCCGACTCAATCAGCTTTCGCCGACAGCAGTTTTAACTGGAGCGGCACGATCGTCCGGAAATTCAACACGATGACTGGAACCAGCCTGATCACGAGGATGCAAGGACCATACTGCACCGGCATGCTCCTGGGCGATGGGTTCCTGCTCTCCGACGGCCTGATCGTCAGCAAGGGTTCGCTCTACTCAGGTGGAACGCAGCTAACCAATGGAGCCTCGCTGTGGACGAACGGCTCATTCACTGCTGACAGCCTGACGGTTTCATCCGCCACTCTGATCTCCGATGCAGTTGATATCTCGAGTCTGGCGATAACCGTGGATGGAGGCGTTCTGTCTGATGACTTAATGAACGGAGAAGGTAGCGTTGCGGGAAGCGGAAACTATGACGGAGTTCTGCTGCCAGGCTCCATTCTGCTATCGACAGGGCAGGTGCTCTCCGATGGTTCCTCGATCGCTCAAGGGCAACTGCTTGGCGACGGCATCCTGATGGGAACCGGCGATCTCGTCGCGACCGATCTAACGATCTTCGACAACATCGTTGTGTCGAGCGGCATTATCTTCGGCGACGGGATCATCTTTGGTGATGGAATCATTTTCGGTGACCAGATCATTTTTGGCGACGGGATCATCTTCGGTGATGGGATCATCTTCGGCGATGGAATCATCTTCGGCGACGGGATCATCTTCGGCGATGGGATCATCTTTGGTGACTGATTGATGGTGCCTGACCCGCAGTGGGGACAAATGCACCACACGTTGCAAGGTTAGTAACTAATTAGCAATTAGTTAGGAAATAGTTAAAGACTTCCATTTCGCCACTGTCCTATCTTGCCAGCGTGAAGCAGTGTTCGTCGATTACGAAACCAAGGGAGAGATCGTCACAACGAAACAGCAGCTATGAAGCGACTCCGTGAGTTCGGAGCCAGCCTGGAGGCGGGAGGCAAACGCTTTATGACACACGACATCATCGAGATTATCACCGCTGGTTTTCAACCAACCGAGTTAGATCAGATTGTTGAGGTGTTGGAAGCAAGTGGACATCGTTGTCTCTTGCGGGACGGAGTTTCCCAGATGGGAGCAACTGCGTCGACCGTCAAAACAGAACTCTTGCTGGCTGCCTCTACAACGACCGAAACATCTCGTCTGATTGAAACGGTCAAATCTTGCCCTGACAGGAACGACGTACCATTGCTGGTTTATTTCCTGCAAAGCAGCCCGATCGGAATGGAAGATGCGCTTCGTCCTGAGATAGATGATTTTCTCCTGGCTCCGCTGAACGTGGACGACTTGCTGTTGAGAGTCAATCGTCTAACGGGACGTTGTAATCGACGTCGAAGAGAACTCGAAGATGCTCGGCAAGGGCTATTCCTGCATTTTGCCGCACAGGAATTTATCGGCAGTGCTCCTGCGTTCCTGACGGCCATTGAGAAGATACCAGTGGTTGCTTCTTGTGACGCAACGGTGTTGTTGGTTGGAGCTACGGGAACAGGTAAAGAGTTATGCGCTCGCGCTATCCATTATCTCAGTTCGCGCAACCAAAAGCCGTTTGTGCCGCTTAATTGCGGATCGGTTCCTTTCGAGTTATTTGAAAATGAGTTGTTCGGGCATGAGTCAGGAGCTTACACCGATGCTCGTCATTCGCGGCGAGGCTTGATTAGTGAAGCTGAAGGCGGAACGTTGTTTCTTGATGAAGTTGATTCGTTGCCATTGTCGGCGCAGGTCAAGCTGCTGCGTTTTCTGCAAGACCGGCAGTACAGACCGCTTGGTGGACAATATCGACGCGCGGACGTGCGCGTGATAGCTGCGACTAATCACAACCTTCATGCGCAAATGAAAGCTGGAACTTTCAGGGAAGATCTGTTCTATCGGTTAAAGGTAGTTTCTCTGAACTTGCCAGAGCTTCGCGACAGACGAGAAGACATCCTGCCGCTGGCGCTTCACTTCCTGAAACTGTCAGCCGAAGAATACAAACGGCCGGCGAAAGAGCTTTCGGCTGGCGCTATACAAAAACTGAGTTCATATCAGTGGCCAGGGAATGTTCGAGAGCTGGAGAATGTTATTCGACAGGCTGTAGTGTTGGTGCGTGGTCCGGTAATTCGTGCCTGCGATCTTGAACTCACTATTGATGCTGCTACGTCGAAACCAGTCGTCGAGTCGCTCAAAGCGTCCAAAGCTCAGATGATCGAAGACTTTGAGCGTTCCTACCTGGAAGAAATGCTGGCCGCGTGTTCCGGTAACATTAGTAAAGCTGCAAGGCTGGCTGGAAAAGATCGTCGCACGTTCTTTGGCTTACTCAAGAAATACGACCTCACTCCCAAACAAAGCATGGCCTAAAGTCACTCCATCACAACCTGTTTGGTATTGTCCTAATCTGAACGCCGAAGGCGTTTACTAATTTCAGCCCAGGGTTGGCGGTTCCGCCACCCTGGGACTGAGTGGATATTTTTGATAGCAATGCTGAAAGCATTGGCAAATGGCGCCTTTCTTTCGCGAACGCTTTCAGCGTAGTGTCTTTCTCATGCTGTGACCCAGGGTTGTACCAACCCTGGGCTCAAACTAGCAAACGCCTTCGGCGTTCAGATTAGACACTACCACCGTTTGGCGTGCTTGACGCCGCTTTGGGCAAAGCACCGGCAAGTCGGTGCGCTCCACTTCAGTTTCAAACTGCACCAACCTAAACTGCATCCGCTACGCCACGCTCTGAGGAGCATTTCAAGC
The DNA here is from genome assembly GCA_035603895.1 of Pyrinomonadaceae bacterium. Classification (GTDB taxonomy): domain Bacteria; phylum Acidobacteriota; class Blastocatellia; order Pyrinomonadales; family Pyrinomonadaceae; genus PSRF01. Next base: position 284 of record DATNJO010000158.1, on the reverse strand, counting down.
TCTCAAAACCAAACCACTCTCACGCAGTGCCAAGCTTCCTGCCACATAGCTCCGACAGGTAGGCACAAATTACCCTACCAGCAATTTCTCACTTATCACTCAACTTCAACTGAAGTCCGGTGGGCCTAGGACATTGATGCCCGTGTTTTAGCTCCGAAGATTCCGATCACCGCAAAAAAGTGCGCATTTACTCGCATTTTTCGTCATTCAAGTGCGGCCTCGAAATTGCTCTATCGTGACGTGGATAAAGGCTCCGAGAGATTGAAACTCACTTGAATGCTACG
>DATNJO010000157.1:0-5395 GCA_035603895.1 Pyrinomonadaceae bacterium | reverse complement strand
TGAAAGCACCACCAACTGCGTTGGTGGGATTGTCGGCTCGCGGGGATACGTGTAGGGCGGGTATGAAAGCACCACCAACTGCGTTGGTGGGATTTATGTTATTTTCTGCGCATGACCCGAATCAATTTGGGCCTTTTGTGCCTCTTCGTGGCTCTCTTTCAGTTAACAACATTCGCCGCTCCCAAGTTGACCCCTCATCACATCACACTCGCTGGCGGCAAGTCGTTTGATCTGAATCTTCCTGAAGGCTTTGAGATCGCGGTTGCAGTGCAGGGTCTCAAGCGCGTGCGGTTCATGGCACGCAGCCCTGACAATCGCATCTTCGTCACGGACATGTTCAACCTCACCGACAATCGCCATGGCGTGGTCTACATTCTCGATCAGTTCGATCCCGCGACGCGGCAGTTCAAGAAGATCGCGAAGTACCTGAGTAACCTGCGTAATCCAAACAGCGTCGCGTTCTACACCGATCCCAAAGGCACTAACTGGTTTTATCTGGCGCTGACCGATCGTTTGGTCCGTTACCGTTACGAACCCGGCAAAGACGCGCCTTCGGGCGAGCCGCAGGTGCTCGCGACGTTTCCCGATTATGGTTTGGGATACAAATACGGCGGCTGGCACCTGACGCGCACGGTCGTGATCGGCGGTAACGGAAAGCTCTACGTTGCAGTGGGCAGCAGTTGTAATGCGTGCGAAGAAAAGGAAGAAGTGCGCGCGAGTGTTTTAGAGATGGATCCAGACGGCAAGAACCAGCGCCACTTCGCGCGCGGCTTGCGCAACGCTGTCGGTCTGAAGTGGGTCAATAATCGCTTGTACGCGACGAACATGGGTTCAGATCATCTCGGCGACAATCGTCCGGCTGACACGTTCTATTCGATGAAGGGCGTCGCGCATTACGGCTGGCCTTACTGTTATCAGGCTGGGCCGAAAGTTTATTTCGATCCGAAGTTCAATCCGGGTGGGACGAAATTTGATTGCGGCAAGGTTCCGCAGGCGCTCGTGCCGTTCGGGGCGCACAGCTCGCCACTCGGTTTGGAGTTTTTCGACGATTCATTCCTCGTCGCTTTGCACGGCTCGACGAAGAAGAGTTTGCGTCGTGGTTATCGCGTGGTGCGCGTTAGCGAAGCGAAGCCCGGCGTCGCGGAAGACTTCATCACCGGATTTTTCGATGGCGTACGTATCAACGGCCGCCCCGCTGATATTTTTGCTTTCGATCAGGACAGCTTTCTTTTAACCGACGACTATAGCGGCGTTGTTTACTACGTCTCCCGCAAAGGCGCAAAGACGCAAAGAAAAGACTGAAGGAAGAACCCTTAGCGCCTTTGCGCCTTTGCGGGAAACTTCTAGTACAATACGCGCGCCGCGTTGCCACACCGTTTCGCCGAAAGGAATTCCAAAATGCGCCTTCGTGTCTCTATTCTCCTGATCATCGTCGTCTCTTTGGCCGCGCCCGCACTGGCCCAAAAGCGCAACATCACCGAAAAGGATCTTTTCAATTTTGTCTGGATTGGCGATCCGCAAGTGTCGCCGGATGGTTCGCGCGTCGCATTCGTGCGCGTCACTGTCAACGACAAAAAAGACGGTTACAACACCGCGATCTGGACCGTTGCAACCGCAAACGGTGAAACACGCCAGTTGACGAACGGCCCGCGCGACACAACGCCGCGCTGGTCGCCCGATGGCAAATATCTAGTCTTCGTGCGTGCGCCCGAGGCGCAGGGTCGAACAGAGCCGGGACAACTCTTCATGTTGGCGATGGCCGGCGGCGAACCGTTTCAGTTTACGACGCTGCCACGCGGCGCAGGCGGTCCGCAGTGGTCACCTGACGGAAAGTACATTTCGTTCTACAACAGCGCGACCGCGGAAGAAATCGCAAAAGCGGCAGCGAAACCAAGCCCGAATCCGAGTCAACCCACACCGAGCCCGACGCCCGCCGAGCGCGAGAGCGACGTGCGCGTGATCAATCGTGCGGTCTATCGCGCGAACGGCGCCGGTTATCTCGACTTCAAACATCCGAACCACGTCTGGATCGTCACAGCGCCAAAAACCGGCGATGAAAAAGTCACGCCAAAACAGTTGACCAACGGGCGTTATGAGGACGCCGGCGCGTTCTGGGCCAAAGACAGTTCGCGTCTTTACTTCGTTTCCGATCACACAGACGAGCCTTACTACGAACCACCAAGCACCGACCTGTTTTCCGTTTCGATCGACGGTGGCGAACCGGCGAAGTTCACCACGATCGACATGGGCGCCGGCGCGTTCACACTCAGCCCTGACGGAAAACAACTCGCTTTCGTCGGCTCCGTTCGCGAACCGGTTCGTTCCTATTCGCAACCCGATCTTTGGGTGATGGACATGACGCCCAATGCGAAGCCGCGCAATCTCACCGCGAATTTCGACTTCGACATCGGCGGCGGTCTGACCGGCGACAACACTGCGCCACGCGCAGGCGGCGGCAATCCGCCCGTATGGTCGTCTGACGCGCGCAGCATCAACATCGTCTACGTGAAGGAAGGAAAAGCAAACGTCGGCTCGTTTGACGTTTCAAGCGGAAAGCTTTCGGATGTCACGACCGGCAACCAAGCGATCGTTAACTTCCGCACCGTTCCCGACGCGTCGAAATTCTTGTTGTTGATCTCCACGCCAACGCGCGTCGGCGATCTTTATTGGCTCGACAAAGCAAACGGCCAACCGCGACAACTGACGCATGTCAACGACGAGCTCTTTTCGAAATTGAACCTGACCGAGCCGGAGGAGATCTGGCACACGAGCTTCGATGGCCGGAAAATTCAGGTCTGGGTGCAGAAGCCGCCCGACTTCGATCCGAACAAGAAGTATCCGTTGATTCTCAACATCCACGGTGGACCACACGCGGCTTATGGATTCATTTTCGACCATGAATTTCAGTGGATGGCCGGACGCGGTTACGTCGTGCTGTATCCAAATCCGCGCGGCAGCACGAGCTACGGGCAGGAGTTTGGCAACATCATTCAGCACAACTATCCCGGCGACGATTACAAAGATCTGATGGCCGGTGTTGATGAACTGATCAAGCGCGGTTACATCGACGAGAAGAAAATGGGCGTCACTGGCGGCAGTGGCGGCGGCCTGTTGACCAATTGGACTGTGGGACAAACGACGCGTTTCGCGGCCGCAGTGTCGCAACGCGACATCGCGAGTTGGACCGACTGGTGGTACACCGCCGACTTCACGCTGTTTCAACCGTCGTGGTTCAAGGCGCCGCCGTTTGAAGATCCGCAAGATTATGTACGGCGTTCGCCGATCACCTACGTCAACAAGATCCAAACGCCGTTGATGTTGATACTCGGTGAAGTCGACTGGCGCACGCCGACTGGTCCAGGTGGCGAAGCGATGTTTCGCGCGTTGAAGTATCGGAAGATTCCGACGGTGATGGTGCGTTTCCCGAACGAGTCGCACGAGCTTTCGCGTTCGGGCCAGCCGTGGCATCGCATTGAGCGTCTGCAACACATCGTGGGCTGGTTTGATAAATGGATCATGGGTGCTTCCAAACCGGAATACGACATCGGCGAAGTCACACGATCCACCACGACCCAACAGTAAAGAATCCGTGGCTAGAACACTCGGACTCATCGGCGGCACCGGCCCCGAATCCACGATCGAGTATTACCGTCTGCTGATTGCGAAGTATCGCGAGCGTGCAGACGGTAATGCTCCGTCGCTAATCATCAACAGCGTCAACCTGAAGCAACTGATCGAGTGGATGAACGCGGGCGAGTTGGCGAAGGTTGCCGATTATGTTTCCGACGCGATCGAAAAACTGCACCGGGCCGGCGCCGATCTTGCAGCGCTGACCGCGAATACGCCGCACATAGTTTTTGACGATCTGCGGCAACGATCCGCGATCCCGTTGGTTAGCATTGTCGAAGCAACCTGCGACCACGCACAGGCGATGGGTTTGAAGTCCGCCGCGCTCTTCGGCACACGCTTCACCATGCAGGCGCCTTTCTATCCAGCGACCTTCGCGCGTTCAAACGTCAAGCTCGTCCTGCCTAACGACGAAGAGCAAAACTACATTCACGAAATCTATTTCGGCGAACTTCTCAAAGACATCTTTCTTCCCGAAACGCGCGCCAAACTGCTCGCAATCGCCGACACAATGAAAGCCCGCGACGGCATCGAGTCGATCATTCTCGCGGGCACCGAACTGCCGCTACTTATTCGTGACGAGGAACACAACGGCATGCCACTTCTCGACACCACTCGCATTCACGTCGACCGCCTGATCACGGAAATCCTGCGCTAACCCGGGAAGACTTCTCCCGCAAAGGCGCAAAGACGCAAAGCGCTGCCGCGTTTCGAAGGGTTTTCTTTGCGCCTTTGCGCCTTTGCGGGAGAGGTATTCCACTAGGAACTCTATCGACGATGTGGTGTCCAAGAAGTACGCAAGTTTTTGGAACACTTGCGTTCTTCCGACATGAAAACGATTGTGCTAACACTCTTCTCCGCTGTCATCGCTGTTTGTTTTCTGGCTCTCACTGAAGTGACGACAGGCACCGTTCCTCCACCTGCAACTCCTGCTGCGGGCAAGAAAATGCAGGCGTTTAAGTCGGAGCGCGAACTCAAACGCTACTTCCGTCGATTAGCCGCGAAACAGAAGCACGTCACGGTTAACGAAGTACTCAGCGCCGCCGCCCCGAGTCCCGTCGCCAAGGCAGCCAACGGCGCGCCTGCGACACGTGCCCGCAGTGAAGAGCCAGAGTCAATCACCAACACGCAGCATGCAGGCGTCGACGAAGGCGATATCGTCAAGTTGCACGGCGATCACCTCGTGATACTTCGCCGCGGACGGCTGTTCACTGTCGCAATCAACGAAAGTCTCTTGAGACCCGTTTCCGCAATCGATGCTTTTGGCCCGGACATCGATCCAGACCAAACCTGGTACGACGAGATGCTCGTCTCCAGCGACACGATTGCGATCATCGGCTACAGCTATCAACGCGACGGTACCGAAGTTGGTCTATTCAACATCGACGCGCAGGGCCAGCTCAGCTATCGCGCTACTTATCACCTGCGCTCCGACGACTACTACTCATCGCGCAATTACGCGAGCCGGCTCATTGGTCAAAAACTGATCTTCTACGCGCCGCTGTACATGTTTCCGGGCGAAGACGAATACGTTGATTCCTTACCCGCGGTGCGCAAGTGGCACAAAGGGGCCACGGAAAAAGAGTTCCAACGCATTGTCCCCGCGCAACGAATTTACCGGCCGGAATATTCCTTCGATACCGAAGACGGACTGGCGTTGCACACGGTCACGGTCTGCGATCTTTCGAATGGCGGTTTCAACTGCCAGGCCACCTCAGTTGTTGGACCAGAGGGAAACGTGTTCTACGTTTCGCCCGACTCGGTTTAC
>DATNJO010000156.1:0-2454 GCA_035603895.1 Pyrinomonadaceae bacterium | reverse complement strand
GGCCACGGGCGGCACGATCAGTTCAAACGTTTTCTCGCTCAGGTCGGTCGCGGCGAGAACGTGACGAAAGCGTTGGAAAACTCTTTCGGCATGTCTCTCGACACGATCGAGAAAGAATTGCGCGCCTACATACGTCAGGGTGAACTTCCCTCGCAGCGCATCGCGAGTGCCGACGATCCGCAGGCTTATGCGTCGTTCACGGCTATCCAACGTGTGTCGCTTTCTGAAGCCGAAGCGAACTACTACCTCGGAGACTTGTTGCTGCACATCGGTCGCGCCGAAGACGCCGAACGTTACTTCAAACAAGCGATCGCACTGGACCCCGGACTGACAAACGCTTACGCAAAGTTGGGCCAACTCGCTGTCTATCAGAGACGTTTCGCGGACGCGAAGAAGTATCTGCAACGTGCGACTACAACCCCGCAGCACTATCTCGTTCACTATCACTATGCGTGGTTGTTGAGTCGTGAACCAATGTCGCCGAACGGGACGATCTCGGAATACACGCCGGAAACCGCAACCGTCATACGCGAACAACTCTTGCGCGCCATGAAGCTCGCGCCGGAGTTCGCGCCCGCATATTACCTCCTGGCGTTCGTCAATCTCGTTACCGACAACAACCTCGACGAAGCGCAGCAATTGGCCGAGAAAGCACGGCGGCTGCAACCGAATAGACCGGACTATGCACTGTTACTGGGCGAGATTTACGCAGCTCGCTCTGACGTTGCGGCTGCGCGTGCGCTGCTCGAACCACTGACGAAAGCTTCTGATCCGCAGATCAGGAACGAAGCGCAAGATCAGCTCGACTCGTTAAATAACACGTCTGCGAATAATCGTGGCGGTGCGAATGCACGCAGACGCAGCGGTCCCCTGGCTGGTTCACACGCTGCTGAACCTGTCGCTGCCAGCACGACTCGCATTTTGGGCGGTTCGAGTAGTAGTGCGCCGATCAATGACGGTCAGACGGTTCAGACTTCCGGTTCGTTGCCGACTGTCGACGAGTTGCTCGCACGCTACGTTGAAGCCTTAGGCGGCGCAAAGGCGATCAACGCAGTAACGAGCATTGTAACGAAAGGTACTCTGGACGTGACGGGAATGAGCCGTGGTGGCAGTTTTGAAATTCACCAACAAGCGCCTAATAAAGTGATGACAATGATGGACGCTTATCCTTTCGGCAAGGTTAAGGTCGGTTACAACGGTCGCAGCGGTTGGTCGCAAACCGTGAAGGAGGGCGTACGGCCGGTTAAGATTGCGGCACAGTTGGCCGCGCTGCAACGCGACGGTGATATTTATGCGCCGGTTAGAGTGAAGAACAATTTTGCAAAGGTCACGCTCGCGGGAACGAGCCACATCGGTTATCGAGAGGTTTATGTGCTTGATTTACAGCCTGCGGTTGGAGCAGTCGAACGACTCTACCTCGACGCGAAGACTTATCTACCAGCGCGCTTGAATACAGTGCGCAACCTCGGTCCAATCCCGGTGCCGGTTGAAATCTATTATGACGACTGGCAGACGGTTGAAGGCATTAAATACCCGTTCAGCATCAGTCAACGCTTTGAAAAACTAACCTTCGGTTTGACCGTCAAAGAGATCCGCCACAACGTGGCCCTCGACGCAAGTCTGTTCGAGGCGCCGATTAGATAGTTCACAAGAAGCACAAGAGGCACAAGGTAGTTCCCAAGACTTTGTGCTTCTTGTGCCTCTTTGTGGCAACGCTACGGAATCACTCCGCCGCCACCGCCACCAGTGCATTTGATCGGCACCCTGATGCTGTAGGTGGCTGTTTGCCCGTCGGCACTTTGCACCGTGACGCTGCCTTGTCCCATAGACATCTCAGCGAAATTGGTTGGGGCGTTCGACGGTGACACCGGCGTCGCGTTCACCCACGTAAACGTATACGGCGACAAACCGCCCGTCGCTTTAGCAGTAACGGAAAAAACGTCGCCGCACCGGTTCGCCGGATGCGTCACGGACAACGTCAGCAAACTAAACGGCTCAAGGCCCGTGCGGTCGTTAAAGAGCTGCACCCAACGCCCGTCAAACCCGCCATTCGCCGCTGTGTACCACGCGCCCGGCAACCAGGTCCCTGCTTCGAAGTGCGTCTGACTACTGGTGATCTCTCCCGAGTGCACGAAGAAATCGTGCTGCCACCAGTAAGAGTTGTGCGAGTCGAAGAACCCGCTGGCCGCGCCGCGGGAACGTCCAAAACTGTCAACGCCGAGTCCTTCAAACCCGGCGAAGTCGTCACCTGTCCAACTAAATTCCGGCACTGAGAATTCCGAGTTCAACTCGGCTGAGTAGGCGCCCCAAATCTGAGTCTTGGCGAGAACGGCGGCGTCTGCGCCGACAAAGTCCGACTTACCGATGTCACGCGACCTCAGATTAAAGAGTTGCATTCCCGCGGGCACTTCTGCTTGCCCTGCCTCGTTCACAATCGGACTCTCCAGCCGAATG
>DATNJO010000155.1:0-6498 GCA_035603895.1 Pyrinomonadaceae bacterium | reverse complement strand
CTGTAAATTCTGGCAACTTACAAACGCGAAGCTCACCGGGCGATTATCATTTTCCGACGGAGCCGTAATCGTGCGACCGACTCGACTGCCGAAACCATGTTCGTCTGTGAAGCGGTACCAGTAAACATGCCGGGGTTTGAGTCCGGCCGCGAGCACGCGCGTGGCCCAATCAGCTTCGGATGAGAGTGCTGCTGTGGCCGTGGCAACTACACGCCGGAAGCCCGGATCGGCGGCAACCTCTACAATTAATTTTTTCGCCTCACTATTTTTGAACGGCGGACGCCTGGTCCAAAGAATCACACTGTCCGGATGAGGATCGCCCGAAGCCACACCCTGCGGATAAACCTCCCGCCGCTCGCTCCAGTCGGTGCTTGACGCGCACACATAACCCGATCGAAACGCGAGCGACGCACCAAATGACGCCGCCAACTCAATGAACTTACGCCGCGAGATAGACATAGCGGCCTAGATTGGATTTGTCGGTGCGAGTTTTACAAACCACAGACGATTAACTCGGACGTGGGTGTTGTTTGTTGTGAAGCAAGAGTCGTAAGGCATCGTTGACAGCCTTGGCATCGGGAAATTCAGCGGCAACATCGGGGTCAAGCAAGACCAGGTTGGTTCCTTCGCGATATCGCTCGACGTACTTGCCACGGACGTGGCCCTTCAGCTTTGAAAAGTCGTACTCCGGTCGCAAGTCGTCTTGTTCGTCCGCGCTATCCTTCTTCATAGAATTGTCTTTCTCCATGCGTTGCTTCGCGTGCGCTGATAATCCGGACCGTCTGGCTGTCGTCGGTGTGCGCTACGACCAGAATCTTACCTGATTCCGTGGAGCCAATGATAATGAAACGCTGGTCCTCGAACGAATGATCCGGGTCCGGCAAGGCGTCTGATAGAGGATCTCCAAACACGGTAACAGCATCTTCAAAAGAAACTCCGTGTTTGCTTAGGTTGCTTGTTCCTTTTTCTTCGTCCCATTCAAATTGCATCTTTTAACCCTTCGTGAGGTTTTCGAGTTCTTCGGGGGTGCGGGGCCAGTCGTCTTTGAGGAGACGAGAGAGGGCGCGGTCAGCGAGGAGTTTGCCGCCGGTTTGGCACGTCGGGCAGTAGTTGGTTTCGTTGGAGCCGTAACGGATGCGCTGAATTTTGCTGCCGCAGCGCGGACATGGTTGGCCGTACTTTCCGTGCGTGGCCATGTCGGGACGAAAGGCCGTTACCTTTTCCGGAAACCGATCGCGATATTCAACGCGCAAGCGTTCGGTCCAATCGGTCAACGACGATTTGATCGCGTCGAAGAGGCGCTTGATCTCGTCCGGAGTGAGTTTTTGTGTGAGCGCGAACGGCGAGAGTTTCGCAGTGTGGAGAATCTCGTCGGAATAAGCGTTGCCGATGCCACTCAGAATGCGCGGATCGGTGAGCGCACGTTTCAGAGTGTGGTTCTTCGCCTGAAGCGCTGCCGCAAACTCTGCTTCGCTTGTCGTGAAGACCTCGACTCCGCCGGGATCGAGTTGCGCCAGTCCTTCTTCACCTTCAACGACGTGTAGTGACGCGCGTTTCTGCGTGCCCGCTTCAGTCAGCGTCAAACTCCCACTGCTGAACTCAAACGTCGCGATGCCGCGAGCCTTCAATGCTTTCGCACGGTCTTCATACCAGTGCAAACGTCCGGCGATCATCAGGTGCAGAACGAGCCACAAATCTCCTTCAACACCGATGCAGATCCGTTTGCCGAGTCGACGCAGGTTTGTGACCCTCCGCCTTTCGACGCTCGACAACGGCGGCATAGCCGTGCGCAGCAGAAACGGACTCGCTACGAGCACGCGTTGCAGCGTAGTGCCTTGAATCCGTTTCTCCAGAGCTTCGATATAAACGGTGATGTCCGGCAGTTCAGGCACTAACGTTGTTAACGAATCACTAGACTGTGCTGCGGCCTTTGATCATGCGCCAGATCCACAGCACGACGATCGCGCCAAGGATCGAAAGCAGTAGGCCCGCAGGACGGAAGCCGCCGTCCGCTCTCGTGGCCGGCCAAATAGCCATACTGATGAGTCCACCAATGATGGAACCGACGATTCCGAGTAGTATCGTCGCCAACCAACCCATGGCGTCGCGGCCGGGCATGATCAAACGCGCCAAGGCACCAGCGATTAACCCAATAATCAGCCACCAAATGAAGCTAAGCATAGTTTTCTCCTCACGTTGAGCAAAGCATTCCGCTTTGCGGGGGGCTGCGCAGGAAATCTCCGGGTGAACGATGGCGCGTTTATACTACAAGCCACAAGAAAGCACAAAAAGCACAATGGTTTCGCTGCTCGTGTGCTTCTTGTGCCTCTTGTGGCTAGAATTCACAACTCTTAACAAATTTTTACCTGTGCTTGACACAGGCCGGTTTGCTTGGGCGTATTCTCCGACCCGCTGTGCAAGATTTCGTGGAGGCTGGTATGAAGTCGAGGAGAGAAAGACTGTTAAGCGGCAACACCCGCTCGCGTCTTTTGATTACGCTTAGCCTGGCAGTCGTCCTGCCTGCGCTGACTCTCATCTACGTCAACTACCAACACGTCAAATCAATTCAACGCGACAAGAAAGTCGAAGCGCTGATTCATCGCGACTTCCAGTACATCCTTTCCATCACGGAGAAAAAGTCGAACCAGAAGGCTTACACCCTCGTCGATCAGGCAAAGGATCTCTTTCCCCACGACAACGACACCGACGCAGACAAGCGAAAGAAACTCCATGAGCTTCTATCAGAGGCACCGTGGTTTTCACACGCGTTTATCTACGACGCGGATAAGGGTGAAAAGGGACTCATCTTCCTGTCGCAGGCCGGCGTCAAGGCAACGGAATGCGACCGCCTTTACAAAACGTACAGTGGCTGGTTCGGAATGGAAGGCCGCGAAACGGTGTCGCAAATAAACAAAAAGACCAAGCGGACGATCTGGTACAGCGGCGAAATGGATACGATGGTTGGTCCAGCTTACAGCACGACCGCAATCTTTACGTTTCCGAACCTGGCCCAAGGCCGGCCGGTGCTCGGTGGTGTCGGCTTCGATACAAACTACCTGAAGGAGAAATTCTTCCCCGGAATACTCGACGATCTGATCTCGAAAAAGTTGAGCGATAAAGAAGAAGGCAATGTCGCCAACATGCTTCATGAACTAAATCCGCCGGCTCCCGATGCCGGCCATCAGGACGAACGTCTCGCAATGATGGTTTACGTGGCGGACGCCGGATCCGGGCACGGTTATCGTGAATTCGCGGCAACTCCGACGTGGGGCACAGGCAAACCGGAAGTTTCGCAGAACCTCGACGAACCGTTTCGCGGTCTCTCGCTCGGCATCAAGTTTCAGGGAACGACGGCGGAAGCGATCAGCCGTCGTTGGGTCTTCCAGAGTTTTCTGATACTCGGCGTCTTGTCCGTGTTGATGATCGGCGGACTCGTGTTGACGTATCGCAGCGTCAACAAGCAAGTGGCCTTCGCGCGTCTCAAGTCAGATTTCGTTTCCAATGTTTCGCACGAACTGCGAACGCCGCTCGCGCTGATTCGACTCTACGCCGAAACACTCGAACTCGGCCGCATCAACACTAACGAGAAGAAACACGAGTACTACAGCATCATTCGCAAAGAGAGCGAACGTCTGACCGCGTTGATTAATAACATTCTCGACTTTTCGCGCATCGAAGCGGGCCGGAAGGAATACGACTTCCGAGAAACTGACATCGCGGAACTCGTGCGAAACACGCTCGATTCTTATCGTTTTCAGATCGAACAACAGGGCTTTGCGCTCGAAGAACAGATCGAGCCGGGCATTCCGAAAGTGCGCGTCGATCGGGAAGCCATCGCGCGGGCACTGGTCAATCTGGTCAACAATGCACTGAAATATTCCGACAACGAAAAATTTCTGGGCGTGAAGCTTTATCGCGAGAAGAGCGTGCTGAAGCTGGAAGTGATCGATCGCGGCATCGGTATCGAGCGCAACGAGCAGTCGCGAATTTTTGAAAAGTTTTACCGCACGTGCGATCCGCTGGTGCACAACACGAAAGGCAGTGGGCTCGGTTTATCGCTAGTGCGTCATATCACACACGCGCACGGCGGCGAGGTTGAAGTGGAAAGCGCGCCCGGCCGCGGCAGCAAGTTTACGCTGCTGTTGCCGTTGGCAGGCGCGACTCAACCAGGCACGACCGGCGCTGCGTAGGAGGCGACAATTATGAAAAGCAAGATCCTCATCGTCGAAGACGAACCCGCAATGGTCGCTGGACTGCGCGACAATTTTGAGTACGAAGGCTACGAAGTGATCAGCGCGGAAGACGGCGTGAGCGGTCTGGAACGCGCCCTGGCTGACTCGCCGGATCTCGTTGTGCTCGACGTGATGATGCCGCGCATGAGTGGTCTCGACGTTTGCAAGCAGTTGAAAGCGAAACGTCCGGCAGTGCCGATCATCATGCTGACGGCGCGTGGTCAGGAGATCGACAAAGTTGTTGGTCTCGAACTGGGCGCGGATGATTACGTTACAAAACCGTTTTCGATTCGCGAGTTGATGGCGCGAGTTAAGGCTGTGTTGAGACGCGCTTCAACTTCTACGCCGGCATCGGAGATTTATCGTTTCAGTGATGTGGAAGTGAATGTTCGCAGCAATGAAGTGCGGCGCAATGGCGAACTCGTCGATCTTTCGTCAAAAGAGTTTGCGTTGCTGGAATACTTCATTGCACATCCGGTTGAGACGCTCAGTCGCGATCGATTGCTCGATGCGGTGTGGGGATATGAGAACTATCCGAGCACGCGCACGGTTGATACGCATATCGTTCATCTCAGACAAAAGCTCGAACCAAATCCGGAAGAGCCTCGTTTCATACTTACCGTTCATGGCAGTGGTTACAAGTTCGTTGGCTAACGGAGCCTATCCAATATGTAAGGTCAGATGTGATGACTGCAGCAGCACTTACACAAGAGTTGTCTCCCCTTGAACTCAAGCTCGAGGCGCTTCAGCAGCAGTACGCGGAGTTAAACACGGCGATCTTCGAGGCCGCACAGGTGCATCGCCGACTGTGTGCGCCGAGTCACGTGCACTACGGAGCTTTCGACATTGCGAGCGAGATCTTCGCGGTGCGTCACTTGCCGGGTGACTTTTTCACAGTTGACGAAACAAAAGAAGGAATGGTCCTCGCGCTGGGGGACATCGGCGGCAAAGGTCTCGCCGCGGGAATGTGGGTCAGTCATCTCGCCGGCCTGGTGCGCACGCACACCGCTGAGAACAGCAGTCCCGACGCGATTGTTGTGGGCGTGAACCGCGACTTTTCGCGCATGTTTCCGGCGGCGCCGTTGAGCAGTTTGTTTGTTGCCCGACTCAATGCGAGTCTAAGCACACTCGACTATTGCAGCGCAGGTCATCCGCCGGCGTTGTTGCTCCGCGCGAACGGCGATTTGGAAAAGCTTTCCGACGGCGGACCGGTTCTCGGAGTCGTGCCGCACGCCCGGTTTGATTGTGGCTCGGTGCAACTGCACGCGGGCGATGTTATGTTGGTGTGTTCCGACGGCATTCTTGAATCTTTTAACGACTCCGAACAGGAGTTTGGCAGCGGGCGTCTCGAAGCGGAGTTTCGGCGCGCGCATGGAGGCTCGGCTGAATCGATGCTGTTTTCGGTTTTGGGCGCCGTGCAGGACTTCGCCGCGCCGCATCCGCTAACGGACGACATGACGCTGGTTTTGATTACCAAACGAGAAAGGAACTTCTTGTGACAAAGAACCTCAAACACCTTTCGTTCTTATTTGTACTCGGCGCTTTGGTATTGGCGAGTACTTCTGTAACAACGGCCCAGGAAAAATTCGCCAAGCTCGACGCGAACAGGATTCATTACGTCAGCGAAGGCAAAGGCAAGGACGCGGTCGTGTTGGTCCACGGCTGGGGCTGCAATCTGACTCTCTGGCGCGATCAGATTGCGGAGTTGTCAAAACGCAACCGCGTGATTGCACTGGACCTTCCGGGGCATGGCGCGAGTGATAAACCCGAAACCAAGTACGACATGGATCTGTTTGCGGCAGCGATTGATGCGGTGATGAAGGATGCCGGTGTTGAACGAGCGGTACTCGTCGGGCACAGCATGGGCACGCCTGTAGTGCGCCAGTTCTATCGCAAGTATCCGCAAAAGACTCTGGCGATCGTGATTGTTGACGGTGGATTAAGACCGTTTGGCACTAAAGAACAGCGCGAGCAATTCATGGCGCCGTTGCGTGGGCCAGGCTACAAAGACGTGCTCACAGGGATGTTCAGCCAGATGAGCGCGACCCTGTCTGAGCCTGATAAGGAACGGATTAAGTCGTCGTTTCGTAACGTGCCGCAACCGGTGCTCGTGAGCGCGATGGAGGCGATGGCTGAAGAATCGTTGTACGCGACAGATAAAATTAACGTGCCTGTGTTAGCAATTCTTGCGAAGTCACCGTACTGGCCGGCGGACACCGAACAGTTCCTCCGAAGTCTTGCGCCCGATCTCGAATACCAGATGTGG
>DATNJO010000154.1:0-8197 GCA_035603895.1 Pyrinomonadaceae bacterium | reverse complement strand
CCGCCGCACGAGGCGCTGAAATATGTTTCGGCGATCGAATTTTTGTCGTCGCGCAGTGTCAGGCCGGTTGTTTGTTGAGTGGCGTTGACGGCTGCGGGAAGAGGAGCGATTGGTTCAAAACGTTGGCAATGCGTGGTGCGGCAGAAGTCGTAGCCCTGGTCTTTGTGGCGTCCGAGATTTTTGAGTGCGTAAGTGCGAACTACGGTGGCCAAGGCTTTCAATGATTCAGGTTGATCGTCGGTGCTTGCTTCAGTGGAGAGGACGTGCGCGACGTAGTCTTCGAGAGGTAGGCGTGTGCCGTCGACGTTGACCTCAGTTTGTGAAATACGGATTGGCGCAGACTCTTTGACGGAAGTCTTGAATAGAGGCGCCACGACTTGTGCGGCGTCGGAGCCGTGACCGTTTTTTAAGTAGACCACCACAGCAAGTTGGAGATTCTCGGGATTGGGTGGTTTGTTGGGAGCGAACGCGAGACCGACGAACCAGCCTTGCGAACGAAAGCCGTGAAGCGGCGTGGCAGTTCCGGTTTTGCCGATGACGTACGTAGGGACTGAATCGAGTTTTGCTTTCTCGGCGGTGCCGTATTTGATGGCGCCGCGCATACCTTCGAGCAGGATTGCGCGTTCAGCATCGGAGATCGCGACTTGAATTGGGTTAGATTCTTCGTTGAAGAGACGTCCGCCGTTGAAGAGTGCCGTGTAGGCCCTGAGTAATTGAGCCGGTGTCACTTGCACGAAGTCACCTTCTCCGATAGCACTAGTCGGGTCCCAGCCCGCGCGCGTTATGCGATCGAAACCAAAGTTTGTGAGAGTTCGTGCAAATTGATCTGAGGAGATCCTTTCCCCGGTGGTGGCGAAGTAGTAGTTACAGGAATACGCGATCGCTTCCGACGGATTGAGTGGCGGAAGGTCACGCGGGTGAGAACAAACTTCAGTCTGGTCGTCGTGCTGGTATTTCTCGCGGCAGCGCGTGCGTGAGTTTTCGTCGATGACGCCTGCCCGCAGAGCAGTGAGGACGGTGAATGGTTTGATTGTTGAGCCGGGCGGAAACGCGCGTTGAAACGCGAGTTCTGGATTTACAGCCGCGCGAATGCGTCCGGTTTGTGGATCGATGATGACGATCGCGCCCTCGCGATCGCCGAGTGCCGAAGCTGCGACCGTTTGAAGATCGGGTGCAGAAACAGTCTCCTTTCGCAGTGACGCTAGCGCGAGTATGGAGACAGAGATTAAAACGAATGTTAAGACGCGAATTAGCATTTATTTTTGCTAAGAAGCGTTAATGTCCCGATGGTTGTGACCCAGCCGAAAAGAACTAGTAAAGCGCTTACGGCCAGTCGTAGCACTAACAAGGAAACTTCCAACCAGGCTCGTTCGATCTGTGTGGTGTGAAAGATCAGGAAATAAGGTGCGATAGCAAAGACCAGTACGCCGGACGCATAAATGAACAGTGATTGCGGCGCAAAGGTTTTAGCGGCTACCTGATGTAAGCGGCGCAGCAACGAACGCAGACCATCATGGCTCGCTGCTATCCACAGTTGAATCGCCAACAGTGGCGCGATCACGCCAACGAGAAGGTAGCGAACCGCTACGACAACCGTCTGGTGTGAGTCGATCTTGCCGAGGCCATAGAAGGCCAGGGCGGTCAAAGCGATCAGTGGCACGGTCACTACGATCAGCCGCAAACCATCAAACCCGGTCTTCTTAAGGCCGCTTGGACCACTCACGTAGTTGACGCTCATCGCCTGCAACGCAAAGAACAGCGCAGGCGTGATTAGAATCAAGCCGAACGTGAGGGCCAACTGCGCGATCGTCGCCTCGCGCGTGCTCACAAACAGATAACCCGCGCCCAGCAAAGCGGCGTACATCAGCACCAGCAACAGCAACGTCCACTTGCTACTAAACAGCAGCCGTATCGCCGTCAGTTCGGTTCGTATCGCCTGAACAAACATCTTTAAGCCTCCGCTCAATTAAGGAACGTAAACCGCCCGGTCGCCGTGTTCGCGTTCTTCCACGGCTCGTACATCAACTCCACGCGCGCAGGCGCGACTACAAAATCGCCAGGAACCTGCACGCGCATCGCATACTGGAACGTGGTGCTGCCGTCGAAATCATCGAGAAAGAACACCGTGCGCCGATCGCGAAACTCCCGCGAGCTGAACCAATCGGTCCATGACGTATCGGTGTAGTCGAGATTCAGATTGCCGACGGAATCGAGTTGCTCGGCTCCTGCTGGAATCGGGTCTTCCAACATGAGACGGCGAGCCGGTTGACCTTGAACCCGCAATTTCACCACGAGCAGATCTCCCGAACGGATCTCACCGGTCAAGGGAATCGTGGTCCACTTCAGGTTGTAATTAACTTGTTCGAGTTTGAGCCGGTAGTATTCGCGGCTCACGCTGAGTTCGGACGAGCCACGCGCCGCGACGTTGTCGTCGTTGGTGTAATACTCAACCGCGCTCGAGAAATAGACTGTGCCCTTGCCGCGTTTGACGATGCGAATCTGATTCGCCGCGCCGACCGCGGAGCCTTTACGATGCAAGTTAAACGTTCGCGCCGTACTCGCATCGCTGATATGTTCGGCCACGACCGTTTCGCCATTCACATAGACTTCAAGGTCATAAGAAGGCGTCAGTTCACGGCTGACTTTCACGTAGTCGATCAGTCCGTAGATCGCAAAGGCGGTGTCTTTGGTGGAATTCCAGTAGTAACCGTTCTTTCGTTCGGCGACCAACCAGCGCGCGGCCGAAGGCAGTAACGAGCTCTGCGGTTTGAGCCGCGCGAGCGCTTTCAACGACATCGCTGTTCCTTCGGTTCGATCTATGTCGCTGAAGCCGATATGAATGGTTCGTTTTGTTTCCCAGTACGCGGTCGCTTTGCTGACCTGTGCGGTTTGTTCGATCTCGCCGGCGACTTCAACCGCGCGCTGGTCCATCTTTTGTGTTGATAATGCAAGCGCGAGCATGGCGCGGCCGTACGGTTGCAGGTTGTGACGTTCTGCAAACAACCGTTCGAGGTAACGGTTGTCTACGCCTCCGCTTACTGCGAGCGCATAGATCATGAACGCACGCGTGCTTGAATCAACGTCAAGTCCATTGACGGGCGAATCGAGCATGCCCTGGAGTTTTTCCCGGCCGCGCGCGAGGCGTCCGTCGTCGATCTCGAAGCCGGATTGTTTCGCGAGTGTGAGTCCGTTGATCACGTAAGCTGTCATGTACGGGTCGGACTGATCGTTCTTCCACCAGCCCCAACCGCCGTCTTCGTGCTGAAACGCATAGAGACGATCGCGTCCCTTTTCCACCTTTTGTTTGAGATCGTTGTCGTTGCGAATCGAGGTCGAACGAAACTCCTTCAGCGTGCGGGAAACGATGATGTTGGGCAAAAAGCTCGACATCGTCTGCTCGGTGCAGCCGTAAGGAAACGTGGTCAGATAATCGAGTGCGCCAAACAAAGTGCCCGCGATCGAGGGCGCGACTTCGACGCGCAACTGGCGCGAGTTGAGATCTGCGTCCGCGGGAACCTCGAGCGAGAACTGTTGTTCGGCACTGTCGTCACTCGTTACCCATCTCTCGACTTTCGTCTCGTGCAATCCGCGCGGCACCACGTCGAGCGTTAACTCGACCGCATCCGATTCCGTGTTGGTCAAAGCTTTCGCGAGCAAAGTGACTTGGCCGGTTTGCGGCGCCGAGATCTGCCAGTCGAGACGATGTTCGCCTTGCTGATCGATCGTCACTGTCTGCTGCGCTGATCCAACCAACTGCGCACCGTTCACCGCGATGGAAATCTGCGTTGACTTCGCTTGCTTCAGATAGTTGTGCACGATGCCGGAAAGCGTGACCGTGTCGCCTTGCGTGATAAAACGAGGCGTTTCCAGCCGCAGGATCACGTCCTTGCGCGAGATCACTTTTGCATTGCTTACGCCGACTTTCGTGTCGCTCGTCACTGCACGCGCCGTCGCGCGCCAGGTGGTCAAGTTGTCAGGCAAACGAAACTTCACCGTCGCTCGCCCGTCGTTGCCGGTGACTGCCGCCGGTTGCCAGTAAGCCGTGTCTTTGAACTCCTTTCTGATCATCGGCTGCACTTGCTGGCCTTCGTTCTTGAAATCGGCGAGCTGATACGAAGGCTTCGTGCTTGCGAGGTCCAACGGCTTCTCGCCGGCAAAGCCTCGGAACCAGTAAGCCACCGAAAGATGTGTCTGGACCGAGTTGTAACGCATGCCATAAAAGTGCTGGCGGATGTTGCTCGTGTAATCAGGCGAGACGCTATAGATCGCTTCGTCAACCACGCCGAGACTCACTTCCGCATCGCGCACCGGTGCGCCGTCCGCATCGCGCGCAAGAACCGTGTACGACGCTGTTTCGCGTGGCTTGTACTCCTGCTTGTCAGGAATGATTTCGAGATTCAGCAGCTTGTCGCGCGCGGGCACGACGAGACGCTGATCGCCGGTGAACATGTCGCCGTTCTGAACAAACGTGACGTTGAGAAAAACATTAGGCGCGTAGTTCGCCTGGATCGGCACGTCGAGAACCACCGTCCGGCCGAGCACGTGCTGGTAGCGCGCAGACATAACGTTGTCGAGTTCGGTGGTCACGAGCAGGTTCGCGCCTTCTTTCGGCAAGAGCGCGAGCACGTGCGCGGTTTCACCGGCGCGATACGACTTCTTGTCAGGGACGAGCTTGATGCTCGACTCCTGATAATCCGAGGACCAGTAACGAGATGCGGTGTCTGTTTCGTTTGCCACCCAGATGAAACCGCTGAGCGACGTGTAATGCCGTTCGCCTTCCTGGACAATGGTTTTGATAGAAAAACTGCCCGCACCTTGAATGGCAAAGTTGTAGGTGGCGTGACCTTCCTGATCGGTTGTGAGTTGACCGGCACTGACTTCGTTTTCTACCAATTTGTAATCGGGATCGTACTCGTTCTCTTTGTGATCGACTTTCACGTAACTGCGCGACATGAGCAGGAGCGTCACCTTCGCGGACACTGGGCGTCCTTCATAATCGGTCGTAGACACTTTGACAGGAGCTATTTGACCAGGCGTATAGACATAGCGATCGGGTGTTGCGCGCGCGATAACGTTGCCACGCGTCGCGATCAGGTTTGCCGTACCGGTGATACTGCGGCGAGAGGCATCGGTGATCTGTGCTTCGAAACGGTATTGCGAGTCCCAAACATCTTCTTCATTTGTTGATGGCACGTCGAAGTCGATCGCAAGCCGGCCGGAACCATCGAGCTTTCCTTCGCCTTCGAAAACCATGTCGCCGTCGTAACCGCCGTACTCTGAATAATCGACCTCGTCGTCAAATTCCGGCTCCGCCTCATCGTCCGTTTGCCAGTAGCTCGGGTAATAACGGGAGCGATAGATGTAGTACTTCACGTCGGCATTCGCGACGGGCGCGCCGAAGAAATAGCGTGCGTTGATCTCAAACTTCGACTTGCTACCAGCAGGCGCAAACTTCTGCGGCGCAGTGACCGTGACTTTGTATTCGGGTTTCTTGTACTCGGCGACTTCAAAACTCCCGGTCGAACTTCCTTCATCCGTCGCGGCTTCGATCTGGTAAACGCCGAGCGGCGCTTCTTCCGCGAGCGTTAACTCGCCGTGAAAAGTTCCGCGTGACGAAAGTCGCAGTTCCTGTTCGTAGACTTGCGCGTCGCTTGGATCCTTAATCGTTACGGAAACTGTTTGACTCTTCAGCGAGCGGTAGCGGTTCTGTTCGTCGAGCGTGCGCAGGATGCCTTTAAAGAAGACCTGATGCGTCGGGCGGTAAATGGGCCGATCGGTGTAGATGTAGCCCTGCAAATTCTCCGCGCCCGTTTGGTCGCTGAAGTAGTACGACTCGAGATCCGAGATCGCGAAGTTTTCGCGTTGCGAGGCGAGAATTACGTAGCCGTTATTGTCGACTTGCAGAATCTCCGGTTCGCCGAGTTCTCCGTCTTTCTTCTCATCGCCGATTTTCGTGCGAAACAGACCTTCGGAATTGGTGCGTCCGGCAACCAGCGGCTTTTGTGCTTTCACGATCTCGATCTGTGTGTCGGCACGTGGGGCGCCGGTACGACGATCGACGGCATAGACCAGCAGTTCGCCATTCGGTGAGGATTTTTCGACCATCGCGAGATCCGTCACCACGACGATCGTGTACGCGCGCAGTTCCTGGCCTACGGCTTCGACGAGATAAACACCCGGTTCGCGTTTGCCGAGTGGAACCAGGCGGCGGTCGTATGCGTTCTCTAGCGCCGGCAACGGTTCGCGCCAACTGGTCACGAGTTGATTCGGATTCAGCAAAGGAATACGCGCGTAGTCGGCGACGTTGAGCGGCGTGCGTTTGCTGGTCGTGTCGGGAGCGCGAAACTTTTGGTTGAACGAGTAGCGCGTTTCGTTTTTCAACTGATCGCGGAAGTAGTTTCTGATGCCTGAGTAGGCCCAGGTCTTAACAGAACGAATGCGTTCGAGCAGCGAGGGTTTGTGTGTCAGCGTGGTGGTGATCTGTTCTTCTTCGTCTTTACCCATTTGATGTGGATCGCTGAGCTGCGCGAAGAACTTGGCCGGATCGTTCACGCGATAGACGCGGAAATCGAGACTGCCGACGCCGCGATAATCGAGCCAGAGGCGCGGATTCTCTGAAGTGCCGAAAGTGCGGTTGCTGGAAAGGGAGAAGAACGGTTTGGATGTGTCGACTGTGACTTCAGCGGGTGCGGGCAACGGCGCTGCTTCAGCGGCGTTGCGCAGCCGGTGATCCGCGAGCGATAACGCCGCCACGATAACCAGTACATAAACCAAAAGGGCCGATATGCGTGTGGCCTGAAAACGGATGCGGAGCACTTTCATTCCTCCAGAGAGAGCTAGCTAGGTTGGCTATGAACAACACCACCGACGTGGTCGGTGGGATTTTGTTGAGTCAACAATTTCAGTCGATAGAAACCGAGAAAGTTCGGATTGCTGACGAGCGGGCGCCAGCGCTTGTTCGGATGCTGGTCCAACACGGCCAGCCGCACTTTCTTAACCGCGCCGTCGTTCTCGGGTGCGGCGCCAGTGTGATAGACCACCCAATCGTGCGCGCCTTCGTTTGCTACCGACGCGTCGCCGAGAAAAATCATGACGTGATAAGGAAACTTCTGAACGTAGGGTTGGTAGAAAAACAACAGATCGCCGGGTCGCGCTTGTTCGCGATCGCGGCTGATGAAGGTGGCATTGAAAAGTTTGAGCGTTTGCGCGTCGGCAAACTCCGAGAATTTGCTACTCGCGACGTCGTTCGCGTGGTATGTGCCCGGCGCGGTGCGAAAGAGTTTTTCGCCGAGCGGTTCTGAGCCGAGTTTTACAGAAACGTCCGCAGCCACGGGCTGATAGTCTTCGCCCATGCGCTGATACCAATTGCGATCGTGCGTGCGGAGTGCTTCGCGCCACGCGAAGCGGACGAGTCCGGCGCAGTCGCGTTGTTCGGTGTTCCATTCGTCGCTGAGTTTGTAAAACTGCATTTCCGCGATCCAGGTGAACCAGCGGCGAAAGTTTTCGCGATCGTTGAAGCTGCGGAGTTCTGACGCGTCGGGCAGGCCGTCGTGGTCCAGGTCCGCGGACAGGTTTGGTTCAGTTCGGTTGGTGTTCGGGATCGTAATCGAGGGGCTCGGCACTGGTGAGATCCGGCTGTCAGCGGAACGGGAAATGGCGATTGTGACTAGGAGTAAGGTCGCGGGAAAAACCAGCCAGAGTGCCGAGCGCCGCCTTAACATTTTTCCAACGTCAAACATGAGGCGCATTATTGCGGCGGCCCGTGAATGAAGAAACGCATTTGGTAACGGCGTCGAGTCCGGTTAGCCCGTGTATTCAGGCTGGCTTTGTACGGGGAAGAAGAGTGTGGGCAACCACAGTATTGGACCAATTTGACGAGCCAAAAAGACTGTTGCAAATTCCAGCGCTGGCGGGTAGATTGGCTTGGTTGCTTACAAGGTTGTGGTGCTCTCCTGACTCGGGGGTGTGCCTTGCCTTCACTTAGAGACTGCGGGGGAGGAAGAAACAGTGCCGACCGGAACTTGCCCGGAATGTGATGCTGATGTTCACGTTGATTTGGACACGGACAAGGGCGAAATAGTGTCTTGTGAAGAGTGTGGAACAGACCTTGAAGTCGTGGGACTCGATCCCGTCGAGTTGGACATTGTAGAAGAAGAAAGCTACGACGAAGACGAGGACGAGGACGAATACTGAGCCT
>DATNJO010000153.1:0-2059 GCA_035603895.1 Pyrinomonadaceae bacterium | reverse complement strand
CAAGGGACCGGCCGCTGAACGCCCGTCACGCCCGCAACCGATGATGATTGAACGAGAACCGGTGAGTCCGGAGTTTTTGAGCTCAATTCAGTCTCTCAGGTACGTAGTCAATCACATGAACTATAGAGACGTTGTTCTGTTCCTCTCACGAGTGCACTTCTACAAAAACATTAGCTTGGGTGTCTTCTTCGACTGGTTGATAGGCATCTGTGCAGAATCGGCTGATAAATCTTTACTCGACAAATCGATCAGGTTCAAAGATTACATGCTGAACAATCGCGAGTTGGCGCAGCGCTTCGCCCTGTAGCAAACGCGCGAAGAAGTAACAAGATAGAGGCCGGTCAGAGATTCAGGAGCAGCATTATGTTGAATACAAACGTGATAACAGCGAAGCCTGTATTAGCAAACTGGGCACAGAACTCAGGCACTTCGACGATTCAGCAGATGATGTCGGTAGCCAACCGCTCTGATGTTATCTCTCTGTCGCTCGGTCTGCCGGCAGCGGAGTTTTTTCCCGCTGAGGAAATGGCAGTGGCATTCCAGTCAGTGTTGCGCCGCGAACCGTTTGCACTCCAGTACGGTTTTCCTTCTCAGCCGCTGAAAACTCACATCGTCAAACTGATGGCAGAGCGTGGTGTCCGGTGCCGGGAGGAGCAAATCCTTCTCACCGCCGGTGGGCAGCAGGGAATGAACCTGCTGACGCGTCTGCTGCTCAATCCGGGCGGGGAAGTGCTCTGCGAAGAAATTATCTATACCGGATTTCAACAGATCGTTGAGCCCTATCAACCTACGATCTGGACAGTGCCGACAGACCTCGATAGCGGTATCGACGTGGACGCAGTCGAGAGGATCTTCGACCGGAAGCAACCAGCTTTCCTCTACGTCGTGACTGATGGACAGAATCCGATGGGCGTCAGCATGAGTCGCGAGAAGCGGCACCGTCTTGCGAGGTTGGCCAGCGAGTACGGTGTACCGATCGTTGAGGATGACGCCTACGGTTTTATCAATTACGAAAGCGGTCGATGCGAGCCACCGATCCGCGCTTGCAATGACTCATGGGTTTTCTACATCGGAACGTTTTCGAAGATCCTTGCTCCGGCTCTGCGAACCGGCTGGCTGGTCGTGCCTGAAGAGTTGATTCCAAAGCTCGCGATCATCAAGGAAGCTACCGACATCAACACGTGCACACTCAACCAGCGTGCTATCGCAGCCTATCTTGACGATACGGATCTGTCGGCGCGCATCCATAAACTCGGGCGCGTTTACGGTGAACGTCGTGATGCGATGCTTACAGCATTGCAGAAGCATTTTCCAGCGGGTTCCTGTTGGCGCGAGCCAGCGAGCGGGTTCTTCGTCTGGGTTGAGCTCCCCGAGCCGGTGGACATGCGCGCTCTGGTTAAAACAGCGATTGAAGACGAGGGTGTCGGTTTCATTCCCGGCCAGGCATTCGCGGTCATTCAGGGATCGGAATTGTCCACCAGCATGCGGCTCAACTTTTCAAACAACAGTGCGGAAAAGATTGACGAGGCCATCGCCCGCCTGGGCCGCGCCGTCGAACGTGCCCTCCAGCACGCTTTGTCTCAAGAGTTAACTTGCAATCCGTAAGCGTCACACCTAGACAAATGAATACTTATCCAGTTGAACGCTTGCGCGAGTTTGCGACGCGCGTCTTTGTCAGTTGTGAAGTCCCGAAAGAGGACGCATCGACGGCAGCAGACGTGCTCGTCACCGCCGACGTGTGGGGAATCGATTCGCACGGCGTCGCTCGGCTGTCTGCGTATTTCGAGATGCTCAAACGTGGGCTGATCAATCCACGTCCGCAGATCAAAACAGTGCGCGATCATCCGGCCACTGCTGTAGTCGACGCCGATAACGGACTCGGTCTTGTAGTTGGACCACGGGCCAACGAGATCGCCATCGAGAAGGCCGAAGCCGCCGGTTCGGGATGGGTAAGCGTGCGCCATTCAAACCACTTCGGCATTGCGGGTTACTACCCGTTCAAGGCCCTTGAGCGCGACCTTATCGGTTGGGCCATGACAAACACGCCTCCGCTTGTAAG
>DATNJO010000152.1:0-14995 GCA_035603895.1 Pyrinomonadaceae bacterium | reverse complement strand
CCAAACGCCCAAACACGCACGACTTTGATTCCCGCCTGCGCAGCCTGGCGCAACGTTTCGGGCATTCGCGCGCGGTCGTCGTCGCGATACATCACGGCCACGTTCGCGCCGACAAACCGAAACGGACGATTCCCAACAAAGAAACGTCCACCGCGCTGCCGCACAAACTGGTTCGCAGCGGATTTCGTCGCCACATTCGGCGATGCGACCAAAAAAAGAAACGCCGCGCTTGCAATCAACACCAGCGCGGCGACAGCAATTAATCTTTTATTCATCAAGCTCAATCAAGTGTCAGCGATTTTATCGCGGGCTGGTCATGCGCACAAAACCCATGATCGCGCAGATCGCGCCCAGCACCACAAACAGATTAAAAAACGCTCCGACTCCCAACGCCATCGTCAGATCCACCGAGTTTTGGTTCATGCCGAGAAACACAAACACGCCGAACAGCAGAAAGTGCAGGTGATAGATGATCAAACAAACCGCGGCGTACGAAAACCAGCGCGCCGAAGGTCCGAACGCCGGCGACCGGGCAAAACCGAGCACAGCAGCGATCAACCAAGCGACGCCGCCGGCAATTAACAACAGCAAAGTAACGAGGAAAAAGTAGTTTGGCTGCGTGGCCCGAAGCTGCTGCAAGAGCATCAGGGTTAGGAACATTGGCTTTGAGAGTCTCCTTTGTGCGGCGCCAATTTAGAGAACCAATTCAAAAAACATAACTCACAAAAAGCAAGCGCCGTCTGCGCACTTGAGCCGCTTTGGTATGTGCACAAACGGCGTCCAATTGGTGTCGGTGACCAAGCGCAAGTTCTTACGGTGGGAAGTCAGTTCGGGGCCCTTCCAACCATGCTATCGGCTAGCGCTCGCCTACTGCGTGATGTGTATTTCCTCTTCTTTATTAACGTGGCCGAGGAAATAAATCAGGCCACAAACAAAGGCAACTGCTGCCAAACCGAGCGCGATCCATCCGTTAGCGTGACCAGCACCCGCCGGATCGGTCACGAATCTGTAGAAGTAATAGATCGCTCCGATGGCTGTCAGAATGCCCACGACCACCGCGAGTATGTCCTTCAGGCTTTTCATTTTGAACCTCCGGCCAGGTAAACAGTTATGAAGGTTAAGGAAAAAGCCGCGTATTTACGCTAATGATGAAAGCCATGTTAACGCCGTGGCGCAGGTGAATGCAAGCCTCAGATTTTGAGGATCATGCGCTTGTCGCCCGCACGGCGTGTAAGGTGTTCGCGATCGAAATATTCGAGCAAGGGAATGGCATACTTTCGTGAAACACCGGCGAGTGTTTTGAACGTGGGAACGTCGATGAGACGGTCCGGTTCGTGTTGGGCGGCGTACGTTTGCAGTTTTGTTTTCAGAGTTTCGATGACTTGCGGATGCATGAACATGTCGCCCTGCACACGCACGAGTTTGCGATTGTCGAGCAGCAGTTGCAGAAGCTTGCGGGCCTGGGCACGCTGCGCCGCCGGAACTCCAGCACGCGTCATCGCTTCGTCGAGCGTGGGCGCCTCGACACCTGCGTCCAGATAAATCTTTTCGATCTTCGCACTTAGTTCGGCGTCTTTATCGGTCAAATCAACGCGGTGCCTGGCCAGTCGGATAACGTCCTTTTCAGCGACAACGTCACCGCTGGCTTCCAACCGGCTAATCACAGCGCCGAAAACTTCCGGTAAAGAGTGTGCGAACAGTTTCTCGCGCAACGTCTCGCGCAACATGCCGCGTGCGAGCGGTTCGCGTTTGTGATGCTGTTCCAACTCCGCGACAACGTTCCCACTGAGCTGTGCGAAACTCTCGCTCGACAAGTACACACCGCCCGACTTGATCACCGCTTCCTGTTTCGCAGCGTCTCCAGCGACACCTGCCAGAACCTCATTAGTCCAAGCGGTCGCTGCCGCGAGATCAGCCAGTCTCACGCCATGTTTTCCCGCAATGCGAACAAACGCGGCGAACTTCATCGCCCGCTCTGCGCTCTGCAACATTTGTAAGAGTTGCACCGATCCGGATATGTCTTTACGACGATGCTTGGGCGCAAACGGATTCAAAACTTTGCCGCCACCGATCGTGTCGGACGGCGAGTAGCTACGCAGAATGAAACGATCGTCGTGCAACGCAACCACAGGCGCTTCGAGCCGGAGTTGCGCCAACGCCCCTTTACCCGCCGGGATCTCCGATGCGCCGTCGAGCACGGTAACTCGTCCTAAAACTTCCGCGGCGCCGATATGAAAACGAACGCGAGACCGCGATCGCACTGGACGCGCAACATCAGGCAACACATCAATCCAAACGTCGACGATCTGCGTCGGACGCAAACGTCCCGGCTGGCCCAAAACCATGCCACGCTCGATCTGCGCCGTATCAATGCCCGCGAGATTGACTGCCGTTCGTTGTCCCGCATGTGCCTGTTTCACCGCTGCCCCGTGCACCTGCAATCCACGCACACGCAATTTCACACCCGGCGGTAACAACTCGAGTTCGTCACCTTCCGCGATCTGACCTGAGATCAGCGTTCCGGTGACAACTGTGCCGAACCCCTTCATCGAAAACGCGCGATCGATCGGCAAGCGCGTCGTGAAGTCCGCAGAACGCGGCGGCACTCGCTCAGCAATTTCGATTAACCGGGATCGCAGTTCCTCAAGCCCTTCACCCGTCGTCGAACTAACCGAAACAACGGGGGCGTCTTCCAAAAACGATCCAGCGACCAGAGTCCGCGCTTCGTCCTCGACCAGCGGCAGCATCTCCGTTTCAACCAGATCTTTCTTCGTGATCACAACGAGACCGTTTTGCACGCCGAGCAGACGGCAAATATCGAAATGCTCGCGCGTCTGCGGCATCACGCCTTCATCCCCGGCAATCACCAACGCGAGCAGATCGATCCCATGCGCGCCCGCGAGCATGTTCTTGACGAAACGTTCGTGACCGGGAACGTCGACAAAGCCAAACCTGAAGCCGTTCAGCTCCAGATCGGCGAAACCGAGATCGATCGTGATCCCGCGACGCTTTTCTTCAGGCAGGCGATCCGGATCAGTGCCGGTGAGGGCCCTGACAAGTGCGCTTTTTCCGTGATCGATATGACCAGCCGTGCCGACAATTATTGACTTCACTGGACAATCTCAAAATCCATCCACTGCGTGGCAACGCGATGCTTCTCTTTCGCCAACAGATCAGACACTACGATCTGTAACACATATTCGCCGGGCTTCATCTCAGTGCCCAATTGTATTGCGCCGCCACCTCCTAATCGTTTCGGATCTGTTTGATCGCGAAGTTCAAAAGGAACTTCTTTACCGGTAAAAACAAGTTCGCCATTGCGGTACAAACGCGCTTGAATCGTCACGTTTGGTTTGCCGCTGGTCTTATCAAGCTTGGCGTTGTAGATCGCCAACGCATAGACCATCGCGGTTCCGGTGCGAAACTGCCGCACCGAAGTATTCGCCATCGGATCGGAATCCTCTCCGATAGAATCCCCGCCTTGCGAAAGATAGCGGTCCAAAGGCATTCCCTTGATCAGCACGCCCGAAGTCATCAAACGGTCCTTCTCGATGTCGGGCACCTCGATGAATTGCGTCGCCGCTCCCATTCGCCCGCTGGCGGTGTCGCGCAACGCCGTTCGGAGCTGATAAGCACCGGCCTTTTTGATCGGCACAGTCGTATTGAAGGTGAAACCATAACGCACGATCTTCTGGTACAGCGCATCGGTTAGCGTGATCGTGTGCTGGTCGGCAACCTGATCGACTAACTTTTCGTCTTCACCAAACGTCACCGACATCAGATCGAACACCGCTTTGTACGTTCCGTCGGGTTCTTTATTAAACGTCAGGTCACTCGCTTTGATGTGTAAGAACGAGCGCAACACGGAACCCTGCGTTGCTTCGTTGGAGTAGAGCGAAGTCAAACGCAACTGAACTCCGGAAGCCGCAAAAGGAGAAAGCAAGGCGCCGATGAGTTGTTGCCGCGGCGTCTCTTTGGAAGCTTGCAGTTGCTCGTCGGTCACACCGTAAAAACCCGTTCTCGTTCGCACAGTGAACTTGCCCGCCCTTTTTACTTTAAGCGCAACGTGATGAAACTTCGTTTTGCCGTTCGTGCTGTCAAAGGTCGATTCGTCAGGCCGGTAACCAACCAGGTAATAGCCTGCTTGATCGTCCATGATGCGTGTGACGCCGCCGCCCACGTCGTTGTTGTTACGAATCGCCAACCCGCCGGTCTGCGCCGCGAGATAGTTCAAACCACTCTGGGAATCGAAGAAGTTTTCCTTCCGCTGACTCAACTTCGCTTCGACTTGTTGCGGACTCATGTTCCAGGTGTTGTCGACGGCGGTCAGCCCAAAGGTGACCAACCCGCGCACGTCAATCGTATTGATGACGACCGAAGCACGATTCGCAAGGTCGAGCAGGAGTTGCAGTGAATTTAGAAGCCGCGAACTGCCCGTCGGCTCTGACGGATTGAAGATCTGCAAACCATCAGAGAAAAGAATGATCGACTTTCGCCCGGGCATCTCGCGCAAACCCTGGATCGTGTAGTTCAACGCGCCGAGTGTTCCGACCGCGAACAGGTCTTTTCGCATCTGGTTGAGATCGTCGAGTTCGTTAGTGTTGTCGAGCATGTTTCGCTCGCCGATCTGCATCGTCTCCTGGCGAATATTCTGAAAGGCTTGCGCGCTGTTTCCGACTCTCGGGACCCACTTGAGTTTTTCTACTGCGGTGTAGAGTTGTTGTTTGTCGGAAGTGAACTGCTGTAACGCTCCAGTGCCTCCGGCGGTGCGAATAATTGCCACCAGATCGTTTGGCTGAAGCTGTTCGTTCAAAAACTGCCTCAGCGCTTCTTTCGTGAAGCGCACACTGTCGAACGACATTCTTAAGTCGTCGATGACGAGTGCGATCGTGCGTCGCACTTCTTCGCGCCGAAGTTTCTTCGATGGTCCAGGTGTCGGAGTCGGGTTAGTTTCTTCCGCAGGTTTGGCACTGGCAGCTTCAGCCGGCCGGCCGATCCTTATGTAAGAGAAGTCTGTGATCTTTTGCGGCTTGCCGTTCTCGAGCATCTCCACTTCGTGGGGACGCAAGTCAGTGACGTGCATTCCCTTTCGATCGGTTACTACCGCGTCGATCTGGACCAGGTTGGTCGTTATCTTGACAACATCAACGTCGTCCGGTTCCTGCGGCGGCGATGGCTCCGGTTTTTGGGCCGGCTTTTGCTCCTGTGGTTTCGGCGGTGGCGGCACATTGGGTTGTTGGGCCAACCCGTTAGACGCAAGTTGCAAACAGAGGATCGGTGAGAGCAGTAGCTTTTTCACAGGTGTGGCTCCTCCATCGTTCTGAGTTCAGCCTTTAAGCTGCCGCCGGAACCACAAGCTAAAGCTTGAACTCAAAACCTAACCAGTCTTCGCCAACACTTCTTCATAGAAACTGATGTACTGCGGAATCACGACATCAGTTCGATAACGAGAGATCGCGGAATCACGGGCGCGTTGGCCCATCTCGCGGCGCAGCTTGGGGTCCGTCAACAGACGAGCCGCGTCGGTAGCCATTTTATCCGTATCGCCAACAGGACTTAAGTATCCGGTTTCGCCGTCAGTGACAACCTCGGGCAGACCGCCAACGCGGGACGCAATCACCGGAACCTCGCAAGCCATCGCTTCCAACGCGGCCAAACCAAACGACTCCTGCTCGGACGGCAACAACAGCACGTCCGATGCTGAAAGATAATCGACTATTCGCGGTTGTTTGCCCACGAACGTGCAGTGATCGTAAATGTTGAGGCAACGCGCGCGGTGCTCCGCGTTTGTTCTTTCACTGCCGTCGCCGACCATGACAAGACGAGTTTTGATTCCCTTTTGTAAAACTCGCGCCAGGATCTCCACGCAGTCGACTGGCCGCTTCACTGGCCGAAAGTTTGAAACGTGGACCAACAACGGTTCGCCGTTTGGCGCCAGCGATTTACGTAACGAATCGACTTCCTTACGTTCGTAGTCGTATTGGCAAACAAAGTTTGGTATCACTCGAATGTCGTCGAAGTGAAAGATTTCGCGCGTCGCTTCTTTCAGATAATGCGAGATCGCGGTGACTCCGTCAGACTGCACGATGCCGTAACGAGTAATCGGCAGGTACGAGCGATCTGCGCCGACAAGCGTGATGTCGGTACCGTGCAGAGTCGTAACGACCGGCAAACGGCGTCGCGGCTTGAGTGACTCACGAGCGAGAATCGCGCTGATCGAGTGCGGAATTGCGTAATGAACGTGCAACAGGGCGAGATTCTCTTCTTCAGCGACCGTCGCCATTTTCGTCGCGAGCGCGAGCGTGTATGGCTGATGTTCAAAAAGCGGATACGACATCATCTCCACTTCGTGGAAACGCACGTGCTCGTTCAACTCAGTTAGTCGCGTAGGAAGTGACGAGGCGATGAAATGGACCGTGTGCCCGCGCGCGGCGAGTTCCTTACCGAGTTCCGAACCGACAATTCCACTGCCGCCGTAGCTGGAATAGACCGTAATTCCGATGTTCATTGCGACGCCGAGCTTAGCACAAAGCCGCGTGAAAATAGTTGAGGCAGGCGACCCTCGCTATCGCCTGCCTCGTCTCAACTTGACTCACCTTCTGAGAGGGGGGCAAGTGAGGGCGGGAGTATATTCCTGCTTTTGTTTTTTAGCAATAACTCTTGCAACTTCTTCGAGCTTTTTTATATGTGTATTTAGCAACCGAAAATCTGCCTGAAAACTTCATCGCCTGCGAACCTGCGAATCCCCAATAAAGTCGCTATAATGACAGCGAAACAAAAACGATCGGAGAGTTAGCGATGCCTAAAATTGCAGATATTGAAGAGACACCAAATCCCAATGCAGTGAAGTTTATCCTGCGGGAAGCCGTCAGTAATGGCGTCGCGAAGCAGTATGGCTCGGCGGACCAGGCGGAAAATGACACGCTGGCAAAGTCGTTGTTTGACGTCGGCCACGTGGTTTCGGTCTTTTACATGGACCGGATGATCACGATCGAAAAGGATGAAGAGGGTGACTGGGACGAGTTGCTGCCGGCGCTCGCAGTGCCTATTCGTGGTGCCGAACCGGTCCAGGTCTCAGCGGCAGCGGCCGCCGCGGCGGTTGGTGGTTCAATCGCAGCAGTCACGAGTGACGATCCGCGCCTGTTGAAAATCAACGAGATTCTGGACGAGAAAGTCAGACCCGCGCTGATGGGCGATGGAGGTTATCTCGAAGTTCTTGGTCTAAGCGAACACACGTTGAGTATTCGTTACCAGGGCGCCTGTGGTAGCTGTCCGAGTTCGTTGACGGGCACGTTGATGGCGATCGAGGGAATGCTCAAGCAGGAAGTCGATCCCGACTTGGAAGTCGTCGCAGTTTAGAAGACTGGAGTTTCGCTCAAGAATGTCCCAGTTCGAAATCGAAAGTCTGTGGGTTGAAAACCGTCTGGACGTCGCCTTTTCTTTTGGAGACATAGTTCGCGTCAAGTCTGGTGAAAACGTTGCGAAAGAAGGCCGCATCGTGGCGCTCTTCGTTCTCGAACCACTCCCGACTTACATGATTGAGCTATACGACGGCTCAAGTGTGGCAGTGGTCGAACCCGACGTTGAACTTGTCAAAGGGAATACGGGCGACAAACTTTTGCTCTTTAAGGAATAGCAACTACGGAGTGATGTCCTAAATTGGTCAATGGTACCAATTGAACGCCGACGGCGTTAACGAGTTCTAGCCCAGGGTTGGCTTTGCAAACCCTGGGATCCATGAAGGCCATACTTCCAACGCTGAAAGTGTTGGCGAACGCGATTAGGCCGACTCGACAACGCTTTCAGCGTTCGTCTTGTTCTTTTTGTTTGGTCCCCGGGGTTGGCAGCCAACCCCGGGCTGAAACTGGCGAAACGCCTTCGGCGTAATGTGACGAGTATGCTACCACGCCGGCTAATCAGGATTGTTGCTCTCGTGCTCGCGCTCATCGCGGGCGCGGTTTGTGTCCTGGGCTATAACTTCGTTTACGACAAAAACATCAGACCCAAAGAGAGCACGCTCGACTGGTAGATGTAAAACTTTTTGGAACCGGTCGGGTTTTCCAGTGTCTTAACTATCTGCGTTTCCAGCCTGCATTCCGTTACAACAGGAGTTTCTATGTTTCGTCTGCCCCGCATTGCTCCCGTTGCTCTACTCCTCCTTTCATCTGCCGCGTTAACTGACGCCCAAACACCGGAAAAGCGTCCGACTCCGGTTGTTAAATTCGAAGAGCCAAAACCCGCGGAGACGAAACCAGCGGAACCGAAGAGTGCAGAGCCAAAATCCGCCGCGCTGACAGAAGAGGAACGCAAAGCCAGAGCGCGGCGAGTAGCGGCGCGTTCGCTTTTGATCTCGCTCTCCACGGACGCGCGCTCGTTTAACGACCAAACACTGCGAGCCCGTTCGCTGGCGCGGATTGCCGATGCGTTGTGGCAGGTCGACGCCGAACAGGGACGTTTGTTATTTCGCAAAGCGTGGGAAGCCGCCGAAGGCGCCGATTTCGAGAGCGAACGAAAGCTCGAACAACAGAAAAATAAGACCGGGGACGGTCCGATGAGGCAGCCACCTGGTCTGCGTCGCGAGGTTTTGCGACTCGCCGCACGGCGCGATCGCGCGCTGGGTGAAGAGTTTCTCGAAAAACTAAAGACGCAAAAACTGGAGGCTGCAAATAACGCGAGTCAGAGACCGGGCCGCTTGAACGAAGCGTTGAGTCAGCGTTTGAGCGTTGCCAGAGAACTGCTTCAAGCCGGCGAGTTGTCCCGCGCACTTCAGTTTGCCGATCCTGCGTTGACCGTTGTAGGCAATCAATCGATTAACTTTCTATCGTTTCTTCGCGAGAAAGACGCTGCGGCCGCTGACCAACGCTACGCCGCGCTTCTGGCATTAGCCACGCGCGATCCGCAAGCAGACGCCAACACCGTCTCGATGCTTTCGTCCTACATTTTCACGCCGTACATGATTGTGATCTTTACTAACAACGGCGTGAACACGTCGCAATCTTCCGACAAGATCGTACCGGCCAACGTCTCGCCGGAGCTGCGCAATGCGTTCTTCCAGGCTGCTGCTTCGATTCTGCTGCGGCCACAACCACAACCGGGACAAGATCAAACTTCCGGAGGTTCCCAAGCCAAATACATGGTCCTCAAGCGCCTGCTTCCGCTCTTCGAACAGTCCGCACCGGCGGAGTTGACCGAGTCAGTCCGGGCTCATTTCAACGTCTTGAATTCCACCGCGTCCGACGATTTGCGGAAGCGCGACGATGAATGGGTCGGTCGAGGAGTTGCTCCGGAGAAACCTGCTGGAGACAAAGAACAGTCGCTGCTGGACCAGATCGAACGCGCAAAAACCTCTGCCGAACGTGACGAACTCTATGTCCAACTGGTATTTCACGTTGCCGGTCGCGGCGAGCTACGCGCGCGTGATCTCATAAGCAAGATCGACGACACCGAAACACGCAAACAGTTGCAAGCTTATATCGATCCCGACTTGGCGATGGATTTCGTGCAAAAGAAACAAACGGACCAGGCACTCGAGTTGGTCCAAAAGGGCGAGCTGACTCATCTGCAAAAGGTTTGGGTGTTGACTCAAACTGCGAAAAACCTCGCGACAACCGACAAAGAGAAAGCTGTTGAACTCGTGGAAAGCGCCGGCAGCGAAGCACGCAGGATTGACGTTTCAGATCCAGCTCGTCCGCAGGCTTTGATTGCCGTTGCAAATGCGCTGAAGGTCGTGGATGTCTCAAGAGTTTGGGATGCGACGTTTGACGCCGTGAAAGCGGCGAACTCTTCCGAAGGATTCACCGGCGAAGATGGGGAAATAGTGCTGAGGTTTGAAAGCAAAGGAACCGGCTCGGTCAACAGCAGCGACGTACCGGAGTTTGATCTCGAGGGAATTTTCCGCGACCTCGCGGATCAGGATTACGAACGAGCAGTGGAACTCGCGCGCGGCTTTCAAGCTGAAGGCCCGCGCGCAGTCGCTACGATCGCGATTGCCCGCAGCGTGCTGGAGCCGAAGAAAAAAGCGACCGC
This sequence comes from Pyrinomonadaceae bacterium, assembly GCA_035603895.1. Taxonomy (GTDB): domain Bacteria; phylum Acidobacteriota; class Blastocatellia; order Pyrinomonadales; family Pyrinomonadaceae; genus PSRF01. The sequence goes on along the minus strand of DATNJO010000152.1, from coordinate 4,969 downwards.
CAAAAACTAGGAGTAGATATTCATCGGACGCGTCAATAACGCTAACGGATCATCGACGTTCAACGCCTCACGCACGTAGAACGGTTCACCGGCTTCGACGCCGATCAACGACCCGAAGTAACGCATTCGCACCTCAATCTCCGCCAGAAAACCGCGCTCGCTGATCCGCGTCTGTGGTTCTTGTGACGACTCTTTATAAAACTGCGACGCGTGCGCGCGGATCGCAGCCATCTTTTCGTCCACAAATCCAGAAACATCGACAACGAACGACGGAACGATCCGCCGCGAAAAGAGTGAGTGCATGATCGCCGGCATCGGCACCGGCCCTAGTCCCGACTCTTCATCGTAACGTCCCATCGACGCCAATCGTGCCGCCTGTCGTACGATGATCGAGGTGTTTGCGTGGTCGGGATGTGGATCGTCTTCGTGCGTAGTCAACAGGACTTTTGGTTTATGCGTTCGCAATACGCGCGCGAAAGCAGTGCGTGCGACTTCGGTCGGGTGAACGTGCCCGTCAGGTTGTTCGAGGTTTACGCGTACGTCGAGTTTCATAATGCGCGCCGCGTCGAGCGATTCCTGCGCGCGTATTTCGGGAGTGCCGCGCGTGCCCATCTCACCGCGCGTGATGTCGCACACGCCGGTGCGATAACCGAGCGACTTTAGTTTGAGAAGTGTCCCGGCCACCGACAACTCCGCGTCGTCCGGGTGTGAAAATACCGCCAGCACATCAAGCTGATCTGCATCTGAGCTCATATCGGGTTCAGCTTAGCGCCTAAACCCGACGTTTGTCATGGCACTCGAGTTGAAAGACAACCGTTTGTCTACACTTCTGACACTGGTTTTTGGAGAATCTGGTCCATTCTGCAAACACCACCCGCGTCAGAGACCTTTCAGGAGAAACAAAACACGTGTTGTTCGTCTTTTTGCTGTTGCTACAGGTTGCCTTGGCTCCTGCGGGCGTGAGCGATGCGAAAGCTGATTCGCTCCTGCTGGAATCCGGAAAAGCCGCGACGCTCCGAAAGCACACTTCGGAGAACGCGGAAATCAAGATCGTCTCGTACAACATTCGTTGGCGCGGTGGCGACGAGCTTAAACAAATAGCAAAACTCCTGCACGAAGATCCGGAGATTGGCGGGGCGGCGATTCTCGGGTTGCAGGAAGTTGATCGGCACAAGAAACGAACCGGCCACAGCAACACCGTGAAAGCCCTGGCTGAGGAACTGGGCTTGCACTACGCGTGGGCCGCGCCGCCGACGCCTAATCCTAAGGACGAAGAGGAAACGGGTGTGGCGATACTGAGCGTCTATCCGTTGTCGGACGTGCGTCGCATCGTGTTGCCGAATCCGGGTCCGAACAAGCGGCGTCGCGTTGCGCTCGGAGCTACGGTCGACATCGAAGGCACGCAGTGGCGCGTCTACTCTGCGCACGCGGAGACCAGAATCTCAGTCGACAAAAAAATGGAGCAGTTCAACGCGGTATTGGAAGACCTCGCGCGGTACCCGGCGGAGATGCCGGCGGTCGTGATGGGTGATTTCAATACCTGGCAAGCGAGTGCAGATGACCAAACGATCAAATTGTTTTCGAAAGCAGGAATGAATACACCGTTCGGCACACAGTCGACATTTCGCCGCCGCGTTTTGCTCGTGCCAATTGAATTCAGGCTTGACTGGGTGTGGGTTCGAGGGTTGGAAACGACGAACTACGGAATCGATCGGAAGATCGATATCTCGGACCATTGGCCCTTATGGACCAACGTAAAACCGGCCGCAATTAAAAAATAACACGGGAGCACTTGCGAACAGCGTGCGACTCATGTCACAAAATGTGGAGATGACCTGTCACAACTGCCAACGCCGGGCGAGTTGGATGCGAACGCGTTGCCGCACCTGCCAGAACCGTCTGCCCGCCTGGTACGTCGTGACCGCGACGGCAGTTTGCGCTGCGATCTACGGCGGGTTCCTGCTGGTCGAAAACCTGTTCTAACGTTGACACTTCTTTTCGCTGACACTTCTTTTCGCTGGACACTTCTTTTCGCTAACTCGTCTTTTAACGCCGAGCGCACTCTTCTAACGCCGAAGGCGTTCGTTAATTCCAGCCCAGGGTTGTTCCAACCCTGGGTAACAAAGAAAGAAACGAGACTAACGCTGAAAGCGTTGGCGACCTGATCCACAAGTCTTGCCAACACCTTCGGTGTTAATTTCTTTTCTTTCTAGAGTCCCAGGGTTGGAACAACCCTGGGCTGGAATTAGCGAACGCCTTCGGCGTTAGAAGAGGTGCGCTCGGCGTTAGAAGAGTGCGCTCAGCGTTAGAATCTAAATTACCTGACGCCTGCTACCTGACTCCCGCTACCTGACGCCCCACTCCCACAATCCGTAACTGATCTTCTTGTCGAGTGGCTTGCCGGACTGCTTCAGGCTCAAGGCGATCTGGCCGCGATGGTGGGATTCGTGTGAGATTAGGTAACCAAGAAAGGCGGCTGCGTGCGGCTTGAAGCCTCTAACTTTTCCGCCCGCTTCCAAACTCTGTTCGAGCAACGCGCCGATCGCTTTACCTGATTCACTCAACGACTTTGCCAACAGCTTCTTGTCCGTTGCCTGCTCGTTTTCGATCTTGTTCAAGCCTTTGAGCAACTCGGGCGCCGCTGACTTCAACCACATCAGCCGCACGTTGTGTACGTGAGCAAACTGCTCGCCAACGCTTCTGCCCTTCGAAGCCGAATGACTGCTCAGCGACTGCGGATCGACGGCGTCAAGTAAATACAGGTTAATGCGATCGTGGATGGCCCACGTCTCAACTAGTTGATTTGTCATCTTTAGCGCACCTTGACTACGACACTGTTGACTCGCAAAGCATTACCCGTTGCTCGCTGTAAATCCGCCACCGCTTTATTCAAATCGGTTTGTGCTTTTAACTCCAAACCACGCGCCGTTGTCAACGCAGTTTGCCGCTCGAGCACGAGAAAAGTCGTCGACTGCCCCGCGTCGAGTTTTCTTTGTTCGCTGGCGAACTGCTGTTCGTTCGCTTCGCGCGTCGCGATCGCCGCACGCAGCCGCGACTCCGCACTGCGCATCGACTGCAACGCATTGCGAACTTCCACTTCAATCGACTGTTCGAGCTGTTCGCGCTGCGTCGCGATGCGCTCGCCTTCAACCAACGAACGCCCAAGCTGTGCTTCAGCAGTACGATTGCGCAGCGGCAAACTGATCTGCACGCCGACTCGGAAGTTGTTGAAACGATTCGATAGCAGGTTTTCCACTGACTGTCCGAAGCCGCCCAACAAGTCCGGCGAGAACGTTTGCGGCGGTACGACCGGCAACGGATCGAGCCCGGCGATCGCTGAAAGTTCATCAACTCTCTGCCGCACCAGCAAACTCGACGCAGTGAACGGATTAACGCCTGACGTGCTAACCGCGCCGGCAAGACCGTTGATGCCATACTGCCCGACGAGATCGACAGCCGGTTTCGTTTGGTTCTTAAAATACTTCTGATCGATCTCGTTGATCTCTTTCACCACGTTTGCCTGCTGCAACTCCGGACGATTCTCCATCGCCATCTTCAGTGCATCAGGAAGTGCGACCGGCGGAACCGTCAATTCCACCGGATCTGTCGGCACAACCGACTCGGTCCAAATCGCCGACTGCTTATTTTCCGCGATCATGTTCTTCAACGCGTTCTCGCTACGCGAGACTTCTTCCAAAGCGCTGAACACGCCTTGTTCGTAAGTAAAGATCTGCGATTCCGCCGCGACGATATCGATCGGCGCGAGTTGCCCTTGTTCGACCAGACGTTTGTTGTGATCGAGCTGCATCTGCGCGACCGTAACAGCGTCGCGTTGCACTTGCAGACTGCGCAGCGCAAACACGAGATCCCAGTAAGCGCGTTGCACGCTAGTGATCGTGTCGATCGCGCGTTGGCGAAACTGCGCATCGGTAAGAGACAAGTTCTTACGCGCGATCTCGATCTGCCGCCGGCTGTTGTCAAACTTCAACCCGCGCCACAGCGGCTGTGTGTAAGTGAACGAAAGCGACGTCGGAAACGATGGATTGAGCGCGGTGAACTCGTTGTTCGTACTGAACCTGCCCGACGACAGATCGAGACGATAGTTGCCGCCAAGAAACGGCGTCTGTCCTTCAAGCCGCGCGTTGCCGGCGAAATCACTTGCGATTACCGAACCGTTCTGACCGCCACTCAAAAAGCTGGTGATCGGATTCTCCGCACGCTCGTAAAACGCCCCTGTCGAGATGCGCGGATCGTAAACACCTTGCGCACCGACCAGGTCGAACTCAGCGACGCGAACATTCTGCCGCGCGACTTCGATGTCTTTGTTATTTTCCAGTGCGAGCGAGATCGCGTCGCGTAACGACAGCGGACGCTGCCGAGTTGAATCAACACCCACGCGATCTAACTGAGGCAACGGCTTCTGCGCCGCGCGAAACCCCGGAGCGATCGTTGGCACCGGCATCTCTTTAATCGTGTCCGTCTCAGGTGAAGGCGACGCTGCCGGTTGCTGCGCGACCGCGACCGAAGTCACACTGATTACAACCAACAACACGAACATCCCTCCGAACAACGACGTCGCAGCGCTCGTCGCTCGGCGCCGCACGCGTCCAAACACCGCCTGAGCTCCATTTCCGATGCGGCCCCAAACACGGCTCTTCGCGAGATCGTCGAAGAGTGAATAAAAGACCGGCACCGCGAGTAGCGTCAGCAGCAAACAGAGCGTTTGTCCACCGACAACCAGCACGCCGATCGATCGATTCGTACCAGCGCCTGGTCCAGTCGCGAGCGTCAACGGCAACATACCGGCAACGAGCGCGATAGTGGTCATTAGAATCGGGCGCAAACGATCGCGGTTCGCGCGAATAACTGCTTCGAGTCGTTCCATACCTCTTTCCCGCAACTGATTTGTATGATCGATTTGTAGAATCGCGTTCTTCTTCACCACGCCAAACAACAACAGCAGACCGAG
>DATNJO010000151.1:0-10457 GCA_035603895.1 Pyrinomonadaceae bacterium | reverse complement strand
CGAAGCTGCGGGCGAGCCGCCCGCGCTCCGAAGAGGCTAGATGTCGAATTCATTGATGAGGCGGTGCAGGTAGGATCTGCTGATGCCCAATTTTTTCGCCGCCGCGACCTTGTTACCTTCCGTCTGCAAGGCGCTAACGATCATCTTTTTCTTCAACGTGGCGACCGCGCCTTCCAGCGTTGATTCATCAGTCGTGCTCGTTCCCGGCAGCGCGCGCAACATCTTTTCAGGCACAAACTCAATACCCAGCGACGAGCCGGTACTCAGCACCACGAGACGCTCGATCAGATTCTCAAGCTCGCGCACGTTACCGGGCCATTCATACTCCTGAACCACTTCGATCAACTCCGGCGCGAGTTCCGGCGCCGGTTGCCCGTGCTTTTCTGCAGCCTTCGTGGCGAAGTGCGCCGCGAGCAACGGAATGTCTTCCGGACGATCGCGCAAAGGCGGCAACGCCAGCGGCACAACATTCAAACGAAAGAACAGATCCTGCCGGAACCGCCCTTCTTTGACTTCCTTCTCCAGGTCGCGATTGCTCGCGGCGATCAAGCGAATATCAACGGTCAGCGTTCTCGTTCCACCAACGCGCTCAAACTCACGTTCCTGCAAAACGCGCAACAGTTTCACCTGCACAGCCGCACTCAACTCGCCGATCTCGTCAAGAAACAGCGTTCCGCCATTCGCCAGTTCAAAACGGCCTTTGCGAGACTGAATTGCGGAAGTAAACGCACCACGCTCGTGTCCAAACAGTTCCGACTCGATCAACGTCTCCGGCAACGCCGCGCAACTCACCGCCACAAACGGTCCATTCGCGCGCGGACTCTCCTGATGAATCGCACGCGCCAACATTTCCTTGCCGGTGCCGTTCTCGCCGGTCAACAAAACGGTCGCACTCGTCGCCGCGACGGATCGCGCCTGTTTCAAAACACGCTCCAATGGCCCACTGCTGCCCAGCAAATGCGAAAACCCCGGCGGACGCGACAGTTCATCACGCAACCGGCGGTTCTCGATCTCCAACTGCCGCATCCGCGACGCCTGGTTCACGATGTGCAGCAACTCGGCCGAGTCGAGTGGCTTTTCAAAGAACCCGTACGCGCCGTGCTTCACTGCTTCCAACGCTGCGCGCTTCGAATCACTGCCCGTGATCACGACCACTTGCAGCGGCGGATCCTGATTCCGCGCCACGTCGATCAGCGCCAATCCTTCGACGATGTCGTTTACTAACGGCGGCAAATGAAGATCGCTGACCACTACGTCGATCTCCTGATCGTTGATAAACGCGCACGCCTCTTCGCGCGACGCGGCCTGCAAAACGTGGTAATCGGCGGTTAGCGCCCAGTACAAGCCGCTGCGGATTGCCTCGTCGTCGTCAACAACGAGCACTTTACCTTTAGACTGTGTTTGCGTACTCATTCTCGAAATCGCAATCAAGACTACTAGGGACTCCACCGCACACATATTGGCAGCGAACTCCTGGGCAGGTATTGCAAGAGGTTCCACGTAACGGGATGCGTTGAAGAAGGTGTTGCCGCTTCCTTCCTGTGTTACGCCTGTCGTTGTGAGACGGATGGTAGCACGACGCGAAAGGTGGTTCCAGCGCCTTCGACTGATTGCACGTCGATCGAGCCGCCACTGGCCCGAATAACTTCGCGGCAAGTGTAAAGACCGAGCCCGATGCCGTTTTTCTTGGTGGTCGCGAACGGGCGAAACAGCCGGTTCTCGATGAATACCCGGCTCATGCCTGGTCCAGTGTCGCTGACGGAGAAAGCCGGCTTGCCGTCGGAATCTTCGCCCGCCTCGATTCTGAGCGTTCCGCTTTTGCCGTCCATTGCCTCGATCGCGTTGAGGAGCAGGTTTTCAATTACTTCCTCGATCCGCGCGGCATCGGCCAGGGCGAAAAGATTGTCTGGCAGGTTCGTTTGCAGCGTGTGTTGGCCGCGCACTGGTTCCGCGGTCATTGCGATCACGCGTTTAAGAATCGGCACGAGATCGGTTTTGGTGGGACGCTTGTGTTCGCCGCTCAGGCTACTGACCGGCCGGCTGAGCCGCGCGACGAGCGCTTTGAGTTTGTCGGTCGCGCTGGTCAGCCCTTTCATCGCGTCGATGCGAAACTGTTCGTTGTCGAAATGTCGTTCCATGTTGCTGACGGTTAACGACAGACCTTCGATCGCGTTTTTCAGATCGTGAGTCAGCATGGCGGAGATTCTGACGAACGAATCAAACTGCCGCGACTCCGCCTCGCGCGCGACCTGTGCGCGCATCTGTTCCGTCATGACGTTGATGTTGTCGGCGAGGACGCGTGCGTCGTCACTCGACTGGAGAATGATGCGGCGGTCCAATTCGCCTTTCGCGATCGCCGACAGGTCTTCGGTGACGCGTGCGATGCCGCGCGAACGTTTGTGCACGTTTCGATTCAGCAGGTACGCCGCGGGCAGGGCGAGCAGGAGTGCGAGTACGAGTCCGGCAATGCCCCAGCGGTGCGCGCTCGAAACAAATTCGTTTGTGCTGCGTGTTACGTCGATGGTGGCGTTCAATCGCGGCATTGGCGCTGAAGCAGTCGCGCCCGATGCATGGGCCACTGATGAATCAGACTGGTAGATCGTGTTTCCCGAGTTGTCGCGAACGACGATCAACATTCCCGGCGCGTTGCTCGTGGAACCTGTTTTCAACAGACGCGCGGATGTAGCGAAGAGTCGTTGCAGATCAACGATGGCGACGATCGCGCCCACATTTCCGATTCCGCTTTGATTGTGAACCGGTACGGAGAATTCAAGATTTCCCTTGTTTGGACCGCTTTCGACGATTCGTTCCAACAGCACATTGCCTTGAGTGGTCCAGACGCGGTCGTCGGGAATCAGCGGCGGCACGCCGGGTTCAGATCGAATCGACTGGTGATTCCCATCGTAGATCGTGAGGTTTTTCAGATAACCGGGAGCCAGGATGGACTCCAGATTAAAGTTGAATTGGTCCCGCGCCGAAGAAATGGTTATCGCGGTTTGTATTTCCGGCGCGACCGCGAGTTTCAGCAGTGCATTGCCTTGCTCGTCCAGCAAATGGTCGATGCCGGCAGTGAGAGAATTCAAATCGGCTTGCACGATCGGGTTGACAGTGTTGTCGACCGAGCGGACGCCGTTCCAATAGTTGAGCGCCGCGAGAAGTAAAAGAGGCACGGCGCAGATCGCAAAATAGGTGAGAAATGATTTCTGACGCATAGAGTATTTTTGATTTTCGATTGCCAAAACCGGCACCGGCTCAGACAAGCATCAACCATCAATCGAAAATCAACAATCGAAAATCGGCAATGACTACGCTGGTTTTCGCCCAAATTCCGCCAGCAGCGGCGCGAGGGTTTCGATAATCAACTCGTGCGAAACGCCGTTGCTCGCGACCAGACCATTGCGATTGTTAACGTCAGGGACGTTGTATTTCAGCGGCCCGCCGAACAAATCGGTTAGTCGTCCGCCAGCCTCGGTCAGGATCAACTGTGGCGCGCAAGTGTCCCATTGTTTCGTGCGCGAAGAGAGATGAATGTAGACGTCGCACTGTTGTTCGACGAGCAGTCCGATCTTGATGCCGACCGAACCGCGTTGTACTTCTTCCTGAAAACCAAACTGCTGCACGACTTTGTTCATACGCGGACTGCGATGCGATCTGCTGGCCGCGAGGCGCATGGTCGCGAAGGTTTGCCGATCGGAAACTGTGGCGCGTTCGGTTTCACGTTGCGGGCGTTCAATCCAACTGCCACTGCCGGCAACCGCGCGATACAACACGCGCGACAGCGGAACATAAACGACCGCGACGACCGGTTCGCCGTCTTCAACAAGCCCGATCTGCACGGCGAAGTCGCCATTGCCGTCGATGAAACCGTTCGTGCCGTCGAGTGGATCGACCATCCACACGCGCGATTTGCTGAGACGTCGTTCGGTATCGACTGACTCTTCGGCGAGTATGCCATCGCTTGGAAACACGGCTTTCAGACCGTTGACGATTAGTTCGTTGGCGATACGATCCGCTTGCGTAACGGGTTCGATATCGTCGTCGTGACTCTTCTGCTCGACGCGCAGCGGCTTCTCATACAGCGCGAGGATCGACTTGCCCGCCGTCTTCGCCAGGTCAATCGCGACTTCGAGCTCCCGCTCATACTTCTTGACTGCGTTCATACTTCCTACTTCGACGTCTGTGTTCATCCGTGGCCCAACTTTTTCGCAGCGTCACGAACCACTTCGATGGTTTGCTCGATGTCGGCTTTGGTTGTGCGAAAGTTCGTTATACACGCACGCAGCGCAAACTTTCCGTTGATTGTCGCATTCGACAAGTACGCGTGCCCGCCTTTTTGAACCGCGGCCATGATCTGTTCATTTAAATGATTTAAGTCGCGCTCGTGTGTGTTTTTGGGCACATAACGAAAGCAACAAATACTCAACTCGACCGGCGCGAGCAGTTCGAAATCGTCCGCATTCGAAACCAACTCACCGAGATATGCGGCGAGCGAAATATCCTTGCTGACTGCTTCAGCAATACGCCGCGCGCCGTAGTAACCGAGCGTTAACCACACCTTCAGCGCGCGAAAACGCCGCGAAAGTTCGACGCCGTAATCCCAGTAAGCAAATGTCGCGTCGTCAGCGAGCCCGTGTGTTTGGATATAAGCCGCATCCTCGGTGAAAACCGCGGCCGCAGCAGCGTCGCGAAACAACAAACAACCGGCATCAACCGGAACGTAAAGCCACTTGTGCGGATCGAGCGAAACCGAATCGGCACGTTCGAGCCCCGCGAATAAATCTTTCTTGCTGTGGTCCATCGCTCCCGGCGCACCATAAGCACCATCAACGTGAAACCAGAGATCATACTCCCGCGCGACGTTCGCGATCTCGGAAAGCGGATCGATCGCACCTGTATTGACCGTTCCTGCGCTTCCGACCACGCAGATTGGTGTAAATCCGTTGCTTTGATCGGTTTGAATTCTGTGGACCAGGTCCTCGACTCGCAGGCGACGCCTTTCATCACAGCCAACAATCCTCACCTGATCGCGTCCAAACCCGAGAATGTCCGCCGCCTTCGGTATCGACATGTGCACTTCTTCCGATGCGTAGATCGTCATCGGTGGACCAGCGTTCCAAAGCCCCTTGCGCGAAGCTTCCGGACTCTTCCGCCGGCTCGCAATCAGCAGCGCGATCGTGTTTGCCATCGAACCGCCACTCGTCAGCAAACCCTTCGCATTCCCGTCATAACGAATCAACGACCCGAGCCAGCGCACGACCACTTGCTCGATCTCCGTCCCCGCCGGTCCCGAACGCCAACACGTGATATTTGCATTCAACGCCGAAGCAATCAGGTCAGCGTACGCGCCGATGGGCGTCGAAGGCGATGCCACGTAGCCAAAGAAACGCGGATGACCGTTGTGCCGGCTGAGATCCATCACCGTGCGACATTCATCCAGCAGTTGATCCAGCGGCCGTCCCTCGACCGGCAGCTCGACGTTCACCAGCGATTTTGTTTTGCCGGCGTGATTCGGCGCCATCACCGGACGCTCGGCAATGTGCGCGAAGTATTCAGCGACAAGCTGCGCCGCTTGCGACGAGATTTGGTCAAGTGCCTCATTAGTGATGTCCAGCGACATGCTCACAAGTTAACAACTACTAAGTGTCGATTACAAAGCCGTGCTACCATCCGCGTAAATGTCACACGAAGGTCAGGCCACAGTCGAAGGCACCACCCGCTACGTTCAACGCTTCGCCGGCCGCGCCGCGAAAGGTCATTTCCGCGAGCGCGACGGTTTGCAACTGTCGTCGATCGGCATCGGCACCTATCTCGGCAAACCTGACGAACAAACCGACTTGCTGTACCAGCACGCGGTCGTGCGCGCGGTTCAACTCGGCGTCAACGTGATCGATAGTGCCGCGAACTATCGCTTTCAACGCAGCGAACGCTCGATTGGCGACGCCCTAAACACATTAATTAACGAACACGGTTTCACCCGCGACGAACTGGTGTTATGCACGAAAGGCGGATACCTGCCGTTTGACGGTGCGCCACCGCGCGACGTGCGCGGGTACATCGAAGAGACTTTCGTCAAACCCGGCATCGCGAACTTTGACGACTTCGTCGGTGGCAGTCACTGCATGACACCCGCGTATCTCCAGCATCAGCTCGATCAATCCCTGAAAAATCTTGGCGTTTCTTCTGTGGACGTCTATTACATCCACAATCCCGAATCGCAGTTGCCTTACGTTTCCGAAGCGGAGTTTTATCATCGTCTCCAAAGCGCGTTTGAACGTCTCGAACAGAACCGCCGCCGCGGCAAGCTGCGATACTATGGCGCCGCGACCTGGAACGGTTTTCGAGTTCCGGAAAACTCGCCCGAGTATCACTCGCTCGAGCGAATGGTTGAGCTCGCTCGTCAAGTCGGCGGTGAAGATCACGGCTTTCGTTTTATTCAACTGCCGGTCAACCTCGCGATGGTCGAAGGGATCGACGTTGCCGAACAGGCCGAACGACTGGACGTGACGGCGATCGCCAGTGCTTCGCTGTTGCAATCACGTTTAGCGTGGCAACTTCCGGAGCAGATCCGCACGCAGCTCGGCTCGCTCGCAACAGACGCGCAAACGGCGATTCAATTTGTGCGCTCGGCGCCGGGCGTCGCGACCGCACTCGTCGGCATGAGTCACACCGAACACGTTGAAGAAAACCTCGCGCTGGTCCAGGTCGAACCTGCCAGCAACGAAAGCTTTGCGCAACTGTTTTCATGAGTGAAGAACGCTATCAATCATTCTCGCAGTTCTGGCCCTTCTACATGGCCGAACACAGCCATCCCGGCACGCGCGTGCTGCACCTGATCGGCACGACGATCGGCGTGGCGCTCGTGGTCTACTTCATCGCGACGGGGCGTTGGTGGTTGTTCCTGCTCGGTTTTATTCCCGGCTATGGCTGCGCCTGGCTCGCACACTTCCTGATCGAAAAGAACCGGCCCGCGACTTTCAAATACCCGCTCTGGTCGTTAATGGGCGATTACAAAATGATCGGCCTCATGCTGACCGGCAAAATCGGATGGTTTAGATAGTGAGATCGAATGTCCCTATTCCCGAGATTCCTTATGGCGAGGACTTGTGGCTTATTTTGCTCGTTACCTCTGTTCGCGAGCGCCGTACTCAACAAGGCCGCCTCTATTACGATGCCTCGGGCCGCAACGCGACGGGTTCGATCTTTCTCAGGCTCTGGGACGAAGTGGTCCAATCCCAGGGTCAAATAACACCCGGGTTGTGGGCGGTTAAGGGAAAACTGGAAACCTTCCAGGATAGAGCACAGTTCGTTGTTGCGGAATATCGAGCAACAACCCTAGAAAAATACCGCGAGCATCAACACGCCGAACCGCAACTCCCACGCGCGTTCACCTTCGACATCGAAACACTAACGCTGGCTGACTTTCGCGAACGCGTCAGTCCACAGCTCGAACGCCAGATGCGCCTCGGCAACATGCGCGTCGAACAACAGCAGCGTTACCTCGAAGACATCGCCGCTGAAGAGGAACGTGTTTACGCACTCGGCTCGTTGAACGCGACTTCGGGACGCGTGCTTTCGATCGCGGTTCACGTCGGGCCGATTCCCGGTTTTGAGTTTCCCGGTCTCGGTCCCGCGGAGACCGAACACGTGTTCGGCATCGATAGCGATGGCTTCGAGCAACCGGAAAAACGAGCGCTGCTCGACTTTCTCGCGCTGCTGAAAGATTTCGATTGCGACTGCGATGAACTCGTCGGCCACAACATCATCGGCTTCGACTTGCCGTTTATCTTTCAGCGTTGTTTGGTGCACGAGATTCAGGTGCGTCCGTTTGTGAACCTTTCGGATTACAACGTGCGCGGCGTGTTTGACACGATGCATCGCTGGTGGCTTGGCGCGCGGCGAAACGTCAGTCTCGACGACGTCGCGTGGGCGTTGGGAATTGAATCGAGCAAGACCGCGGAAGTCGAAGGCAGCAAGGTGTTCGATCTGTATCAAGCCGGCGAACTGGAAAAGATTCGTGATTACAATCTCCGCGACGTGCGCGTGACGCGCAAGATTTACGAGCGGATAGTGGCGAGTTTCGGAAGATGAGTCTCCCGCAAAGGCGCAAAGACGCAAAGGCAAAAGCAAAGTTCTCAGCCAGTTTTCTTATTTCTTCCTTTGTGTCTTTGCGCCTTTGCGGGAGACCAAAAGCTAACCATGCACTGCCCTAACTGCGGAAAACCTGCGACCAGCGAGCAGCAGTTTTGCCGTGCCTGCGGCATGAGTCTCGAACCGGTCGGTAAACTCGTCGCGCAACACTCAAACCTGCCAACCGAAACACAACAGAAACTCGCCAAGACCGAACTTGAACAGGCGCTGGTGCAGAAGATGTTCAGTTGGATGCGCTGGGGCATGATCATTCTCGGTATCGGCGTGGCTCTGCTTGTGGTCAACAAGACCTTCCTCATCGGTAAGTGGTTCAGTTTGCTTGCCGCGTTCTTTATTCTCGGCGGCATTGCCGTCGCGTGCGGCGGCCTGTTCGACGCGATGATGAAAGGCGCCAGTCTTTCCGGCGCGAAACCCGGCAAGCACGTCGGCAGCGGAAAAGATGCGCAGTCGCTTCCCACCAATCCGATACCTCAGGAGCTGCCCAGCGTGACCGAGCGGACAACACAGCTTATTGGGGTCGAGGACAGTAAAACAAACAAGATGATGGATACGAAAGCCCGCCAGTGATATTATCCGCCGCATGGAAGTTTTACTCCCCGCGTCGATGTTGGCCCTCGGCTTTGTCGTCGGCGCAGTCTCCCTCTGGTTTCTAAGCCGAACAAAACTTCGCTACGAATTTGAACGTGGCCGTGCGGAAAGCGACACCGAACGCGCCACATTGATCGAACGTCTCTCGGGTAAAGAAGGTCTAGTTCGCGATCTGCAAGAGTCTCTCGATCGCGAGAAAGACGAAAGCGAACGGCTGCGCGGCGAGAACGCCGGTAACCTCGCCAACCTTCTCGCCCTGCAAACACGTCTTGAAGATGAACGGCGCGCCAACCAGGAAAAACTCGCACTGCTCAGCTCCGCCGAAGAGAAACTCACCGACGCGTTCAAAGCGCTTTCGGCCGACGCGTTGCGCAACAACAACCGTTCGTTTCTCGATCTCGCCAAGCAGAACCTCGAAACGTTTCAGCAAAATGCGAAAGGCGATCTGGACGGCCGGCAGCGTGCGATCAACGAACTGATCAAGCCGCTCAAGGAGTCGCTCGAAAAAGTCGACGGCCGGATTGGCGAACTGGAAAAGACACGCGCAGGCGCGTATTCGGAGTTGCGCGAACAGGTGAAAGTGCTGGCTCAGTCGCATTTACAGCTTCAGTCGGAAACCGGGAATCTCGTGAAGGCGTTGCGGGCGCCGCACGTGCGTGGTCGTTGGGGTGAGATTCAGTTGCGCCGCGTAGTCGAGCTGGCGGGCATGTTGCAGTACTGCGACTTCATCGAACAGGAAACTGTCAATGGCGAAGACGTTCGCATTCGTCCGGACTTGATCGTGCACCTGCCGGGCAAACGCACGATCGTCGTGGATTCGAAAGTGCCGTTTGACGCGTTTTACGAATCGATCTCGGCGACAGATGAAGAAGTGCGCGCGGCCAGGTTGAAGGATCACGCGCGGTTGGTGAGAACGCACATCAATAATCTCAGCCGCAAAGCTTACTGGGAAACCGTGCAGCCAACGCCGGAGTTTGTGTTGCTGTTTCTACCCGGTGAGACCTTTTATAACGCCGCACTCGAAAACGATCCGAAGCTGATCGAAGACGGCGTCGCGCAAAACGTAATCATCGCCACCCCGACCACGCTGATCGCGCTGCTCAAAGCCATCTCTTACGGTTGGAGCCAGGAGCAGATGGCGAAGAACGCGCAAGAAGTCAGCAACCTCGCCAAGACTCTTTACGAGCGAATCCGTATCTTCACGAAGCATTTTGACGAGGTTGGCAAGAGTCTCGATCGCGCACTCGAGTTTTATAACAAGGGAGTCGGTTCGCTCGAGACACGCGTGCTCGTAACCGCACGGCGCTTCAAAGAGCTTGGGGCAATCAGTGGCGAGGAGATCGAAATACTCGAGCCACTCGATAAAGCCGCGCGCCCAATGACTCTAGACGAAGGCGGCCTTTTCCCCGAAGCTGCAACCTCGCTCGCAGACGACGACTTTCCCCTCCTGAGAGCACAAGTTGCCGGCCGAAGAGAGTAGACAGACTGACAACCGAAAATAATCTGTGTAATCTGCGGTTACTGCTGTGAAAGAAATCTGGTTAGGTCCTCTACTAAATAACAACCGAGCGCTGCTGATCGAGCGTTGCGTCAAACTCGTCGCCAACAATCAAAGCGATGCGTTCATCTATCTCGCCGCGTCGTATCCGCTGCTCGAAACCGTCACGCAACAGATTCTCGACGGCAATCGCAACCGCGGTGTTTGGGGTGAACTGCCGGTC
>DATNJO010000150.1:0-5542 GCA_035603895.1 Pyrinomonadaceae bacterium | reverse complement strand
ATTCTCGACCAGACGTCACTGATTCTCAAGGGATCAGCGTGGCATGAATTCGTTGAGACGGGAGTTGCAAAATCGAGGTCCTGAACGCTTCCAATATCGCACGAATTCGACAGCAGATCGGCATCACGGCGGCACAGATGCGGAGGCAGGGTTTCCAAATCAGTTATGTCATCGAGCTTTACGGGAGATATTAGAAAATCTTGCGCGAATAGCCTGTATTTCTCACGAGCAAGTTTCATGTCGTGAGAGTTGAATTTATCGGTTCCACGATCAAATCGTTTATGGCTCCCGAACAAACAGACCTGCCAGCACACCGGGAAACAAAACAACGTATTCGCGTGATTAAGCGCCTCAGCTTCCGACAAACCGGGCAGTCCCTCCGCGACAAAGGGAGTTTCGGCGATAAAAAAGGGTTCAGTAATAGACTCTGTAAATCGGAGAGCCCAGTTTAACTCCCGAAGCCAAGCTCCGCTTTTCTGAATTTCCTCACGCATTTCGAAGATTGTCCTATTCTGGATAAACGCGTCGCTGGGTGGACTCGGCTCCACTGAAACGAGTTTTATGGTCTTGGCATCAATCAACTCTTCTACCGTCCAGGTCGGCGTAGCTTTCCATTGAACTTCTGAATGCATGAAGTATAGTGGCGACCGCGCACGTAGCATGTCCATGTATCGCAGAAGAAAACGCAAATGTTTCGTCCAGTTACGAAACTTTTTCTTCTTTAGTGACAGGAGCTTTTCTCGAACAACCGGAAACTGGTTCTCAAGTTCAGAGAAGGTCTCATCCGAGGAGGGCAAGGAATCTAGTTCGGGGCTGGTTCCTACATAGTCGTAGAATCCTCGGCTATGGCCGACCTGTCTGGTGCTCCGTTTAGCCCAACGCTTGGACGCAATGTCGAGTTTCCAAAGTGGCTGAGGTTTGTTCCGGCGGGCAGGATCAATAAATCCCCGGAGGTATCCTTGGGGAAGGTAATGGTCGCGTCTGCCTTTAGGCGCTCCTAGCATAATGCCGACAGGCTCAGGCCTGCGATTCTGCAATTCTGACTTTTGCTCTGAGACTTTGTTCGACCTGAGCGCGACCTATCGCACTCGACGCGATTCGCAGGAACAGCTCGGCGATCTCATCGTTCGTCATTACTAATTGGACCGCCATTCGTTTCTAAGAACGTTTCAATAATCGCCGCGGCGATACGGTTGTTGCCGTCGATGAATGCGTGCGCCTGCATTAAGGCCGCTGCACAACTCACTGCTCAGGTCCGCTACCTGCGATTCTCGAAACGTGGCTATCGAAAAGAGCAGACTTGAACCTCGTTTCTGGTTTTTTATCCTTCGAAGGTCTGCTCAACCTGGGCAATCTGTAGGGGTGGCCTATTAAGCCTTGATTCCATTTCATCATGTTAATGTCGTTTGGGACCCACTCTCTCTTCACTTCATCTAGGTAACAAACCAGGCAGGATAACCGATTGAGTTTCCGGCCTCAACAAATGCGGCTTGGCTTTCACAAGTTCATCGTATTCATCTGCGTAAACAGCGACCGAGGCTGATAGTTCGTTCTGCAAGTCCTGTCTAATCGAACTGATGCCGCCCTTACCGGAGACATTCATTTCCAAGGTCACTAACGTTTCGTGCTTAAACGGGAAGTTGAATGAGGCTCGAATTAAACGCTTCCGTACGACGGGACACCTGCTTAGCATTACCCGGATGTCTCGAGCAGCGACAATCTCCTTTTCTATCGACGAAATGGACGGTTTAATTTTTTGCGTTAAATAAAAAGACACCATTGTGTTCAAGCAGATCACATGGGCCAAGTTATGTTCAAGGAATCGTGCGCCCACAAGATTAACGTCTTCTAAACTGGTCTCGTTTAACGTCATTTCCCTCAGGTCTGCAAAGGATAGATTGGCTCCTGTTAAGGTAGTTCCAGATAGATCCGCTTGCGCGAACTTTCGTTTGTCAATGGCGTACAAAAGGGTCGCAGCATTGCCTCCCATGTACTTCGTGTCGGGCTCTTTAACGGTACTCTCAATCCATTTTGAAAGAGTCCCCTTTTGTTTCGCTACCTCCAAGGCAATCAGAAATTCAACAATTACTGCGTTAATTCGACATTGGCGGAACGCATCGGGGGCGTTCGAATTGATTTCTTCGTTACAGGCTTCAGTAACGAGATATTCCAAAATTGATTTGTGCGAGAACCTATATTCCTCACCCGTTCGAATCAAGAAAGAATTTGTGAGAAATTCACGAGTAAAAGCTTCTAGTTCACTGCGCGCGGGAGCAATTTCTTGCTCTAGACGAGCCAAAGCCTCGATGAAGGTGATCGAAGGTACGGAACCGCAGTAAACATCAACCGCTAGTTTCTTTAGGAGTGACAAGCGGACCCCTTCGGTCAGCAAGAACGCTCTCTTCTTTGAGATTTTCTGGCGTCTAATTTCTTGAGAAAGATACGTTTTGTATAAATTGGGGAGATTTATGGAAGTGCTTTTTTCAATCATCTCAGGTAGCGTTCGTACTATCATGTCCAACAACACTGGTCTTTGAGATAGATCGGCAAGCGCGGGAATGCGCCTTATTTGATCTCGATAGTAGGTCCAATCTTCTTTTACCGAAGGGACCAATGGAACTCTGCGCTCTAAAAACCGATCGATTTGCGACTCCTCCCACGGCAGAATTCTTACTGGTTCATATTCAGCTCCTCGTGTTCTGAAAACATTCAGACTTGGATTAAGGGCGCGCCTTTCTTCGTCGCTACTAACAAAATACTCCGGTCTGCTGGTGAGAATTACTTTGCTGTTCGGAGCCGCCGCGAGCTTGTCAATTTCCATCAAGTTAAGTTCTAAAACATCGGAATCAACCTTGACGGCCATTTCATCAAACCCATCAAACAAGATGAGAAAAAGACCAGCGTCATTCATCATCTTAAATAGATCGTAACGAGGATTCGGTGCTTCGCACTCGCGATCCAGAAACGATGCAATCATTGGTTCGATTTCAACCTTACCGATGAAGTCGCGAAGATTGAATAAGATCGGGATCCGATTAGAGCTACCGGTGCCTAATCTTGCAGCGGCAAGATCGTGAGCGATCTTCTGACACAGGGAAGTCTTGCCAGCACCATATTCTCCAAATATAGCTAACTGTGCCTTCGTGTCTGTGTCGCGGAGCCATTGATCTATATAAGCATTGACGACTGAAAACGTCTTATGAATACCTTTAGCAAAGCTTTCTCCGCTCAAATCGACGTAATATGAACCCAAGGCGGGCTCGCCGGCTTGCGAGTTTTGTTGAGTCTCAAACTTGTCCCGAAGATGAACTAAATAAGTGCTGAAATCCAGCAACTGCGCTACCTTTTCCTCATATGTTAGTAGGCTTATTCCGGATTCATAGGCGAAGCCCCTTGCCGCATCACTCCAAGGAACCCGAGTAATGATTTCTGCCGAATCCGCTTCGCCAGATTTCCGAAGAACATTCAAGAGTCCATGGAACTGCATCACTCGTTGATTTGCGTCCACTGCGGAATGTTCATCCTTACACTCGACAATCACACGATGTGCAGTCAAGCTGCCAGGAACACGGAAAGTTACAAGCATGTCGATTTTCTTGTTTGCCAACTGTATTCCATGAATAACCTCTCCGCCGAGCATGCGATAGAGCTTGGCAACAGTGAGTTCGAAGTCGCGGCCCTTCTCGACTGCCTCCTTCCCCCGGCGTTTCGAAATTAAGCGTGAGATCATCTTAGTTCTTTCGTTAGGCATATGAGTCACTGGAGCGAGTCGTAATATGTCGGAGGTGTCATTAGGCTCCGAAGGGAAACATCGAAGTAGAATCAGGCCAAAGGAGTATGAGTTCCGAACTGGAAACGTATATACAACCTTAAGACCGAAAGACACAAGGTCTACTTTAAGAACGGACGTGGAACGTAGTTCTGTGAGCGCCTCTTGGTCAAATGTGCCACATGGAAATTCATGAAGCTTCGTGAAGCCGTGGGCGCTCAGATCTCATATGATGTCGAGCCCCTAAATGCCCTTCGTCGTGTACGAGGTTGGCGAAAAGCAGTCCTCGGCGCACACCCTAAAGCGGCTCGGTTCCTTTATTGAGTATCGTAAGTTGACAGGAACTCCCGGGATTGGTCCAAGTAGCTTACATAGTCGCTCCTTCCAGCAGGCTCGCTTTGGACATCCCACGCCTCAGATAGTCGATGCAATTCTTGCAGTGTGAGAGTAGAGAGGCCGAGGGACGCGAGATCCTTGGCTGAGTCGAATGTCGGCACCTGCACTTCAAGGTACGAGTTGATGACCCTATGCTGTCCCACGTCCAACGGTCTCTGAACTGCGAGGCACCAGATGTTGCGCAATTCGTTGAGGCTGCGGACCATGGCGCTAATGTTCCCGTTACACCGTTGGTAAAGGTAGCGCAGAGTCGCGAAGTTCAGGCTCAGGACGTCTTCGCGTGGCGTATCCATAGTGAGATCCACGGGGTCAAGCCACGTGAGTAGGGCTTTGTCGATATGTAACGGATCCGGAAGCTTTTGACCAAAGATCGTTGCGACGCTGAGGCTCCCCACATTCAGCGCCGCTGTCGTCCGTGCGAGCTGGTCAACGGCACGTTGTACGTTGACCTTAGCTTCCTCAAAGCGATGCATCTGAAAGGTTGTTCGGTGCTTGTCATAGACGGTCTTGATCTCGCAGATGAGCAGGTGTCTCCTAATGAGATCGTACAGCGCGAGGTCGACGTCGCCCCCCACAAACTTCCGTCGGACGGTGACGACGACGTCAGTGTGCGATGGCAACGATCCCGCGACGACGTCCGCTGCGTAAGCGAGCGTGCTGCCGAGAGTTTTGCTCCAGCTTGCTTCGTGCTTTCGTATCACGATAGTTAGAAGTCCCATCGCTGGGCTCATGATCTGCAAGAAGCCGTCATACCGGAGATACTCGCTGCCAATTCGAAAGAAGGGCACGGGCAATGAGTATTCCTGCGCTTCCTTTGGTGTTAATGAGAACAGGATCATCAGGCGCAGCATGACGTCGTCCGAGAAATCGGCGCAACCGAAGGCGTCGGCGAATAGTTTTCGGAGCGTTCGAAGGAGCCCCTCGGTGTAGAGGCGGGGGTGCCCGACTGTTTGCGCGGCAAAGCTGAGAAAAACCAAAAAGCCGACGTAGTTGGTAAGATCCTGCGACGTGAAGCCGGCGGCACTGGTGAATGCGAGCCATGACTGGTGGGTCGACTGTTCGACGAAGGTCAAGTGCTCGGCGCTGCTGGCTAGCGCAACGTACACGTCGTCGTTTGAAAGATGACTTTTCGAAAACTGATTCTGCTGCACGTGATGCAGGAGCTCGGCTTGTGCGGGGACTGTGAGGGCGAGGAGCGCTGAGTACCGTCGCCTTCTCGTAAGTCGTGCATAAAACGTGTCCTTCTCCGGGTCGTAGTACATGCGCCATAAACCGTTCTTAACGCAAGCTCGTTGGTGGAGATTTAGTACGTCAATAAGTTTTTCGATATAGAGATGGTGGAGTTCGTGGTCGGGTCGTTCCGGTGGATTCGGCGAC
>DATNJO010000149.1:0-3721 GCA_035603895.1 Pyrinomonadaceae bacterium | reverse complement strand
CTGGTCATTCCTTATGTCCATATAGAGGATTCTCTGGCTGAATAAACCTCATGAGCAATATCATCCTCGCCTAAAAACAAAAGCCGCTTCGGATGGTGTCTTCAGCGTCGTTGATATTAACCCAAAAAGGGAGGCATCAGGACCTACTAAGCTGGATCATGGTAGTTGACAGTGCCATGCCTCACTAGTACCGTCGCGGAAACTGTCGCAGACTAGAAGCAAGCTGTGGAACACGTTGACGTCATAATCGTGGGTGCGGGGTTGTCGGGGGTTGGGGGTGCGTGTCATTTGAAGATGACGTGTCCGGAGAAGAGTTTTGTGATCTTTGAAGGGCGGGATGCGATTGGTGGGACGTGGGATTTGTTTCGGTATCCGGGGGTGCGATCCGATTCCGATATGTTTACGCTCGGGTATCGGTTTCGGCCGTGGCGTGAATCGAAGGTGATGGCGGAAGGGACGGAGATTCTCAATTACATTCGTGACACGGCTACGGAGTTTCAAGTTGATAAGGCGATTCGTTACAACCATCGCGTGCGACGTGCGTCATGGTCGTCGGATGATGCGCGA
Organism: Pyrinomonadaceae bacterium; assembly: GCA_035603895.1. Taxonomy (GTDB): domain Bacteria; phylum Acidobacteriota; class Blastocatellia; order Pyrinomonadales; family Pyrinomonadaceae; genus PSRF01. The sequence continues at coordinate 3,154 of DATNJO010000149.1, read as the reverse complement.
TGGACGGTAGACGTTGAGATTGGCCGGGAGACAAAGGCCGAGAACGGGCGAGAAAATGGAGCGGGACCGAATAGAAAGATGGTCCAGTTCACGTGCAACTTCCTCTATCTGTGCACCGGTTACTACGACTACGAGCGCGGTTACACACCGGAGTGGCCAGGCGTTGAGCGGTTCGCGGGAAGCATAGTCCATCCGCAGAAGTGGCCTGAGGGGCTCGATTACACGAATAAGCGCGTCGTCGTGATCGGCAGCGGTGCGACTGCGGTGACGCTCGTGCCCGCAATGGCGGAACGCGCGACACATGTGACGATGCTACAGCGTTCGCCGAGCTATATCGTGTCGCGGCCTGCGATAGATAGGGTTGCTAGCTGGCTACGGCGGTGTTTGCCAGACAAAACGGCGTACGCGGCGTCGCGTTGGAAGAACGTGCTGAACGCAATGTTCTTTTACAACCTCGCGCGGAAGCGTCCTGAGTTTTTCAAGTGGATGGTCGCGCGCGGAGTGCGGAAACATCTGCAAACAGAATACGACGCACGACATTTCACACCTCGTTACAACCCGTGGGACCAACGCATGTGCTTCGTCCCTGACGCAGACCTCTTCAACGCGATGCGTGACGGACGCGTCTCCGTAGTCACCGATCAGATCGAGACTTTCACTGAAAACGGCCTCTTACTAAAATCAGGCCAACATCTCGAAGCCGACATCATCGTCACAGCCACGGGACTCAACATGAAACTGTTCAGCGGAATGCAACTCGTGGTTGACGACAAGCCGGTCGATCTGCCGAAGACGCTCGTCTACAAAGGCATGATGTTCAGCGACGTGCCTAACCTTGCTTTCGCGGTCGGCTACACGAACGCGTCGTGGACGTTGAAATGCGATCTCACCGCCGAGTACGTGTGCAGACTCGTAAACCACATGGACCAAGACGGCTATAACGTCTGCACTCCTCGCGTGAACGATCCGAACATCGAAGACGAACCCGTCATCGACTTCAACTCCGGTTACATCCTGCGCGCGCTGCCCACACTTCCGCGCCAGGGATCGAAGACGCCGTGGCGACTGCACCAAAACTACGTGAAAGACCTTTCGATGATGCGCCATGGACGCCTCGACGACGGCACGATGGAATTTGGCCGCGGATCGACGCAGAGGAACACGGAACCGTATATAATCAACTGACGATGACAACCAAGGATCCACTAGCGACTTCGGGGCTTCCCCCTCTTAAGCCTCAGGATGTCCCCGAACGAGGTCGACCGGAAGGACCGGAGTTTTTAATACTCGTCGTCGACGACGCCCCTGACAACGTTGCAATGATCAGTCTGGCGCTCCAACAACAGGGTTATCGAGTGGTGACCGCCACCAACGGCGAGGATGCCGTCACAGTTGCCGAGCAAACACAACCCAATCTGATCTTGATGGACATAAACTTGCCGGAACTCGATGGCCTCGGCGCGACACGCAGAATTCTCGACAACGAAGCCTTACACGACGTGCCGGTTGTCGTCGTTACCGCATTCGGCACCGAGGGTTTTCAGCGCGCCGCGTATGATGCGGGTGCGTCCGGCTATTTAACGAAACCCATCGACCTGGATCGCATGAACCTGCTAATCGCCCGGCTCCTCTCTCCCGAAGGCTCCGGCAGTCTCCTTAAGTAAAGCCACAGACTCAGACAGACGAACACGGATCGAGCCCGAAACTCAGGCGGATTGCGCGTTAAGTAGAGGGTGGAAAGAACAAAAGGAGCAAACAATGGAAGCAACTCAAATGACGTCTGAATTAGAGGCGTTGAAGACAAAACTGCGTGCGACGTGGACTGCCGGCGATTTTGGAGAGATTGCCAAGTCGTATGCGAAGGGCGCTGAGGAGTTTATTCGAGGACTGAATCTCCAGCCGGGCCTGCGTGTGTTGGACGTTGCGTGTGGCACCGGGAATCTCGCGTTGCCGGCCGCTCGGCTCGGTGCGGTTGTCACCGGCGTCGACATTGCACCGAACTTGATCGAGCAGGCGCGAGAGAATGCGAAGCGCGAGGGATTGACGGCTCAGTTCGACGAAGGCGACGCGGAGAACCTGCCTTACGCAGATGCGAGTTTCGATGCGGTGGTGACGATGTTTGGAGCAATGTTTGCTCCGCGTCCCGAGCTGGTAGCGGCTGAGCTCAAACGTGTGGTTCGACCCGGCGGGTTCATTGCTATGGCCAACTGGACGCCGACCGGATTCGTCGGTCAGATGTTCAAGATCGTTGCGTCGCATGTTCCGCCGCCGCCTAACATGCCTTCACCGGTTTTGTGGGGCTCGGAAGAAGTCGTGCGTGAGCGGCTGAGCGAAGGAACGTCTGATTTGCAGACCAGCCGCGAGTTAATACATTTCAATTATCCGTTTAGTCCGGCGCAAACCGTCGAGCATTTCTTCCTTTACTATGGTCCATCGTTCAAAGCTTTTACTGCGCTCGACGAAAGCGGACAGAACGCGTTGCGTGCGGCGCTCGAGCAGCATTGGACCGCACACAATCTCGCGACTGATGGTACGACTGATGTGCCTTCAGAGTACTTGAAGGTAGTTGCGGTGCGTGCCTGAGTGTTAAGCGTCGGTAATAAGACTTACTGACTGACCCACGCTGAGTTGGCCCGTGCGCGCGACCGTTCCATAAGCTCCGGCATTATTGGCGTTCAAGCGTACGGCAGCCTTCATCACGCGTGGGTCTTTCTCTGCGGTGTCCGGGTCGAGGTCAATCATCACACAGCGCAGATCGCGCATCGCTACATTAACCACTGGTCCAACTCCGTTATCGCCAAACACTAACCTGCCGCCGATCCAACCGTCTTCAAGAAACGGTTCGTTCGCCTCCGAGGCGATGACAATGTTTGGGCGGAACCTTCTGGTGTCGAGATCCGCTCCCGCCTCCCGACCGATCGCGGAGATCGTCGCTAAGTTGATCACGGACACGGGCGCATCATCAAAAATCCCGTGCTTCATTTTCATCAACTCGACCGGACTGCCGAACTTCTCGGCGATAAGGTGTTGCAACTCCGCGCTTCCGAGCGCGAGGTCGACGCCCCCTGGTGTGCGAACATGCGTAGGCACAGGCTCTTGCGCAGTCTCATCAACACCGAGCGGCTGATATAGCAGGAGTTCGGGAAGTCGGCTT
>DATNJO010000148.1:0-2559 GCA_035603895.1 Pyrinomonadaceae bacterium | reverse complement strand
GCGAAGGACATCGCTGTCGGTACGTTACGATTGCGATCTGAACGAATGGATTCAGGCGACGGGCGTGTTTACCTGGTTGTGGTCACTGCAACCGACACAGCAGGCAATGCAAGTAAGGCATGTCACACTGTCACGGTAGCGCGCAACAAGAACGGAACCCACGCCGCGCAGGCTGCGGCTGCGAAGTCGTTCTGTGAGGCTAACAACGGCGCCGCACCGCCGGGATATTTCGTGATCGGCGATGGTCCAATCATCGGACCGAAGCAATAACCACAGATTTAATCTGTGGATTGCTTTAGTTCGGCTAACTGCTGCCGGAGTTGTTTGATCTGCTCATACAGCTCCGGCAGCCGGTTTAAATAAGCATTCATCCGCTTGTACTGGTCCAACGGCTGCACGGGTATTCCCCACCACACCCCCGGCCGCACGATCTTTCCCGGCAGTATCCCGGCTTTCGATCCGATCACCGCGCCCTTCTGCACGCGCGTGTGATCTCCAAAACCGACCTGGCCGCCAATCACAGCGTCGTCTTCGATCGTGACGCTGCCGCTGATGCCGGTTTGCGCGGCAATCACGACGCGTTCGCCGATGTCGCAGTTGTGGCCGACGTGGACCATGTTGTCGAGTTTTGTGCCGCGTCCGATGCGCGTGCGTCCGAGCGCCGCGCGATCGATGCAAGTGTGCGCGCCGATCTCGACTTCGTCTTCGATCACGACCGTGCCGATCTGTGGAAATTTCTGGTAGCCGTGATCGTGGCGCACGTAACCGAAACCATCACCGCCGATGCAAACCGCGGCATGCAGGATCACGCGATTACCAATCGTTACGCCGTCGTACAGCACCACGTTCGGGTGCAGCACGCAGTTATCGCCAACAGTCACATTCGCGCCAACCACGACGCCCGCCTCTATGCGAGTGTAAGCACCGACATGCGCGCCCGCACCGATCTGCACGTGCGGACCGATGTACGCAGTCAACGCAACATCTGCACTGTCAGCAATCACCGCGCTTGAATGTATCTCCGGTTCTCTTCGAACCGGCGGATGTAACGCAGCGCCAATCAACGCAAACGCAAACTTCGGATTCGCAACCTCGATCAATGTTCTTTCTGAAAATGTCTCGCCGGCCCCAAGCGGGACAATCAAAGCCCCTGCTTTACTCTCGCCAGCAGCACTCAAGAACTTTTGATTTTCAACGTACGCTATTTCGCTTTCTCCCGCGTTAGTCAGATCGTTAAGGTGAGAAATTTCTTTCTCACCATCGCCAACAACGCGACCGTCTACGATTTCAGCGAGTTCTTGAACTTTCATGCTCTTATAAACCCACGCTTCGAGCCACGAATAAAACTGACCAAATGTGCAACGTTCTCATCCTCGACCTGGTCCAATGCTTCAAGTACTTCCGCTAGCGGCGCCGCCGATTTAAATAACGTCCGGTACGCGTTCTTCAACGCGCGTTTTGCTTCTTCCGAAAATCCCGCGCGCGTCAATCCCACCGTGTTAAGCCCACGCACACGCGGTGGATTTCCGTCAGTAATAAAGAACGGCAGCACATCCTGCACGATCTTCGACTTTCCGCCAACCATCGCGTATCGGCCCATCCGCACAAACTGATGCGCGCCCACGCCATTCGAAAGAAACACACGGTCCTCGATCGTGATGTGACCCGCGAGCGCGACTTCGTTCGCAAAAATATTATCGCTGCCAATTACACAGTTGTGGGCCACGTGTACGCCAACCATGAAAAAGTTGCGCGAACCGATCCGCGTGGTCTCACCCGCGCCACTCGCCCGGTGTAACGTGCAGAACTCGCGAATGATGTTGTCGTCGCCGATTTCGAGAAAACTCTCGTCGCCTTTGAACTTCACGTCCTGCGGCTCGCCACCCACAACTGCATGCTCATAAATACGATTGCGTGCGCCCAACCGCGTAAAACGCTTGATAACAGAATATGCGCCAACCTCGCAATCTGGGCCAATTTCGACGTTGTCTTCGATGATCGCGGTAGAATGTATAGGCATTTACAAGGATTTGAGGATAATCGCGTCTTGTGGATCCTGCAAATCCTGTTTATCATGCTCGCTGGTTTTGTGTGGATTGATCAGTGAGGAGACGATAACACTTGTTTAGTGACCAGTTTCGCCGGGGGGAAACAGATAAAAGCAAACTGGCGGGAGTGAAAAGCTCCCGGTTGATCTCCGGTCTTTCAGACATCGCCTGGAAAGCATTTCAGAGCATTAACCAAAGGCTTCCCGAGGGCGAGGCCATTCGGCCCAACTGGGCCCCTGGTCCACTGCTCAAATCCTACGAACGAAGCGCTCCTCCGTTAGGCTTCCCGCGTGAGACGGACAGTCTCTGTCCCACGTGCGTAAAAGAAGTTCGCAACGCCGTGATCACCGGTCAAGTTCCGCTCGAGACCTTGATGCACCAGCATCCCGGTGAAATCAAAGCACAGATCGTTGAAGACAACGGTCAGGTCCTCATGCGCAAGACTTGCCCGAAGCACGGCGAGTTTGAAGACGTGATGTCGACCGACCCGGCTTTTCTCGCGCGCATCGAG
>DATNJO010000147.1:0-4286 GCA_035603895.1 Pyrinomonadaceae bacterium | reverse complement strand
CGTTAACTTCACACTTATTGTGCTTGTGATTTGGCGAGTTCTCGCCAGAATCAAAAATTGGGTAAAGTCGCCGTTGGATGCAGCGATGAAGAGTGCGCGAGTGTGGAGGTTCGTGGGACAGGTGCCTCTATCGCTAAGGCGGACATCATTGATTTTCTCCAAAACCATCTCTGGCATTCGCGATGGCTTCAGCTTACGAGGACTCAAGAAAACTTTTGCAGCCTTTACCCTCTTATTCCTAGTTCTTATAGTTGCCGGCGTATTTCTTAGCCAATCCTCAATCTTCGAAGCCCAACCGTGTCCGGAAATGGACGAAGCACAACAAGAGATACTCCGAAAGTATTCGGCCATTCCCAAAAATCTCTCTGCTACGGAACTTTGGAACCTGCGAGTCCAATTACGAGATGACCTTACCTCCCTCCGTGCGAGGAATGTCAGGCGGTGTGGTTGGAAACAAGATGATGGCAACTGGCTGTTGACAGAGGAGGGTGTTGTCGATGAATTGGTCGCAAGGGATAGCCGTTTGCTCCCAGCACCTGATCCATCCGTTGCTGCTTGGAATAATGACGACTTAGCGTTGTTGAATAAATCGCTCTCGAATGCCGTTGAGGCGCCTGAACCTGGCTTGATTGGTTCTCTCGCTGCGATATTACGAGAACGCGATGCGAGGGAGTCTGTCGAAAGCGCAAGAACCGCAAAAACCCGTGTAATCGCTGCACGACGTGCAGGTGTCGAGAATTTTTCTACCGAGCCGACAACCAACAAGCCGGCTGTTACTTTGATAAACGATCTGAACAAAAAGATCGAGGAACAGGAACATTTGGCCGTCCAGTTGCGCGATAGACGCAATCGCTTCCTCTTCAACTCCGTAATCGTCGGTTTAGTATGCGCGATGATTCCCTGGCTCATTATCACTATTCTCAGACAGCGCAAAAACCATCGCTTGATGATTGCTCTAAGAGACACTAACGAAGTACATGGATTATTTAATTTCGTCACAAACAAAAGCTACAGCGATAAGGTTCGAGCAGCGGCCCTCGAGCGCTTGGATGAAGTAGGTGTTCAGAGCCAGGCTGACTTAGCGGTAGTAGAAACTTATGTGGGAAAACTATACGGCAGTAGCAATGCCGTGGAGCGCAGTCTAGCGATAAGGGCCGCTTCTATAACTCGTGTATTATCAAAAAGATTATCTCATAGGGCCTAGTTCGTTCAACGAGCAAGCGGTAGAGTGTTCAATCCTCACGTGTCCGCCACGTCTACTCCAGGAACGTTTTATCAGCCATATGAGTTTTACAACGCTCCGATTTCGCCGTGCCGGGCAATCATGACGGCGACCCTCTTCCGAAGCCACGACGCTTACGGGTTTCGTGAAAAACTTCTGCGCTCCTCAGCCGGTGATTACGGACGACGCGCGCGACAGTGAGCGCACTGCCATGACCCAGCCTAACGTCCACTGGACGCTCCTTACACCGCTTGCGACGATTATAGGTCTCTACACCAACGTTCCCGAGGTGGCTTCATAGGCCAGAGCCAACTGGACTGGTTGATTAGAGAACTGCAGAGGCCGATCCTCAGAAACCGGTTTTCATGACGATGCATCATCCACCGTTTTCAGCCGATGATTATCACTCGAGGAGCGCCCAAATGAGAACTACCCTGGACCATGCCTTCCAAGCCCTCAAAGACATCCCGAGATCGTGTTCGCGGGCCATGTGCATGCTTACGAGCGCTTCACTCGGTCCACGTCGAAAGGGAAGATACCCTACATCGTCGCCGGGGCTGGGGGGTATTGGAATTTACATCGGATGGAAGAGATTGACGGCGAGCGCCCGGTCACGCCTTTAACTATAGACCAGGGCGGCGAACTAATCACTTTCGAGCGGTACGTGGATAACCGCCATAGTTTCATTGCGGATTGAAGTCACAGCCGATCGGGTGTTCGGCAAATGTTTTACCGTGCCGCGTCCGTGGGAATCATGGAGTGCACGGCGAAGCTCGCCGACCGCTTCGCGTTCGACTGGAGAGCGCATAAGTTCGCCTAAGGGTCTTGATGGAAGAGATGTTGGAAACACCTGCGGGAGTTTCCATTCGTATCAACCAACTGTCATGGGCATCAAATCGACGGATTCGACTCGAGACGATCCGAACTTGTGACAGGCCGATACCCTTGTGATGGGCAGAAGTGCTTGATGGGCCCAAAGCGCTTTTGCCATTCATCTATTCGTTTGAGCAGTTAAATTTTGCTTCTGGTGCCGAGGGCGGGAGTCGAACCCGCGAGATTTCGAAAATTCGGCTGACGGCCATGTCTCTACCTGCCTTGGGTTCTAACCTGGCGATTGGTACGCCTTAATATGGTTCCACATGACCACATTTGCGGCACTTTTGGGTACCCCACTCTTCCTTGTAACCGCGCGCTATTACAACCATGTCGTGAGCACAGAATTCAAGAGCTTTCCAGCATTTCGGGCAGCGCCTAACTCCAAATTCCATCCGGCCCGGCTCGTGAACACACTCGTCCTGTCGACGCTTAATTTCTCGATCCTTTTTTTCCTCGTTCGCTTTCCGCTCGGCTTTCTGGGTCGCATTCCAGTCCAGCCATTGCGCTGCTTCTCGGCTCTCGAGTTCACGAACAATACTACCCGGGAAACTCCATTCAAAGTTGAGCAGAATCTTTTCAGTGTCCAGGAGCACTGGTAGAGCTACCAACATCAAATAGCGAAAGACTGTCAAACCCCACAGAACGATGTGCGGCACCTCCACCACTATAAGAACCTGTCGGATCGTAAGTACGATGCAAACACAGATCGCCGCGAGGAGCAACATTGCCGCAACAGGTTCGCGGATGAGACATCTTGAAGTGACGCCCTCCTCCGGGAAGAAAGTGCTTCGCCAAGTCTTTCGGAACTTGTGGTGTCGTTGCCACCAGAGCCAATAAACAACCGCGAAGGCAAACGGTGTTGCGAACGACGTTCATGAAAGGATGAAAGATTCCAGCTTTGTCACTTTGAGTTTCGGCTGGCTGTTGCGCGACCGATTATGCAATGCATTGTGACCGACTCACCAACAGTTCTGAATTCACTCAATTCTTTCCGAAAATCTGGACTCGCAAAATACTAGGTTTGTTCTTTTACTTGTGACGGTGTTGTGACGGGAATTCAGAGAAGAGCACTGGCAAGCAATACAGCTGCATATAGAATCATCAAAAAGCTCAATAAAACCGCTATGGCTGCAACCTATTCTGGTTAATAGAGTTAAGAATTTGCGTGGTTTCGGATTATGAATCCCACGCTCTAAGAGCTTAGTTGCCTCGGCGTGTGACGCCAGCCCTTCTGCGGGCCGCAAACGAAGTTAAAGACGGGCTAGATCAATAGGCTCTCTGCCGCTTGCAAAAACTCAAGAGCTTCTTGCGCAACGAATTCTTTAATGACAACGCGGCAGAAATCTAAAAGAAGCCCCTCTAGGCAAAGCGATTTATCTTGTGGGCTGTTTCTCTTGATGATCGATTCGTGAACCTGGGCGAGATTGTTAATATTGTAAGATGAAGCCGAGATTAGAGCGGAAACGATGCTCCCAGATTTTGGCCTTTTGATTACTAATGGAAGATGCGTCCGTAAGACCAACTCCGACAGGGTCAACGGGTCGCTACCGTTGATGTCGTACCTTGAAGTGCAGGATTGCGGGCGCTCGTTGCATCGCGCGATTATCATCCGACGCGGTGGAGCTCTGGTTTTGGAATGGCTTCATCACGAAATGCCTAAACGAACCCTCTGCCTTCGCTACAAGTACTTACCAATCTTTTTGTAAGAAAGGCCACGAAAATGAAAACCAGAAATTCTGCGTTGTTCGTAATGCAATTACTCTTGGTTGGAAGTCTCGGTTCCTTCGGCGCTCAAAACAACCGAGTGATACTGAAACTCCAGGGCACCGAATGGGAAGTTAAGATTAAACAGTCTCCACCGGATGGAATGTTTCAAGTCGCGACTTATGCGTTTGGCGATCGTGGCAAAGTTGTTCTCACAGTAGTCACTGGCAATGCAGTGTGGACTCCGCCACGTATTCAATACAATTCGCCTGGCTCCGGCCGGGTATTGGAGGAACGTGGTAGGGCCGTCGTTGTTCCGGGAATTGACCCGGCAAGTATTGTCTCAACGGCAAGTGAGGAAGGAACCTACGAACAAGATGGCAATTCAGTTCATGTGGAATTTCCGGACCACATCGTCAACGCCACGATCAAAGGGACACGTATTGAAGGCGACATTCGCTACAAGAGCACAGGCCGAAAAGAA
>DATNJO010000146.1:0-2951 GCA_035603895.1 Pyrinomonadaceae bacterium | reverse complement strand
CCGAGTTCCAGGTCGCCCCGCGTTTTGTACCTTGCTTCGAAACTCGCGAGCTGCGTGACCGATTCATCGACACGAGAAACCGTATCGATTGCCTTGAGCAGCGCGTCGAGTTCTTCATAATCGACAAACGCGCGATTGTCGTTTGTCCGCTGCTCACCACCTTCTCGTAACGAGACCACAATGCCTTTCGCTCGGTTAGGGAACGTCGAAGCGCGCATCTCGACTGCGTCGATCCGCACGCCTCGTACCTCGACTGTGGTGATGCGCGTGAAGCCCTTGATGATGACGGTGCCATACGTCTCGTCAAGTTGTTCCAGCTTGGTCCGCGGCTCGAATGGCTCGCAACCAACCTTACGCCAAAATTGTGGCCCAGGTTGCTGGGCCACCGAAGAAGCACAGGAAAGCAGAATCACAGCCAGGAGCAGAACGAGTCGGGTGGGGTGCATTGTAAGACTCTCCTTCGGTTTTGGTTGGGACGAGCGGGAGAGTACGTTACAGACCGTTGTCACCTCCAAATGTCCCGATAGTTCCAAAAAATCTTACTAATAATCTCATTGGGCGCGTGACGACGACTGCGGACCGGCCGGTTCCAGGTACTTGTCCAGCCAATCTAGCACTGTGTTGAACCACAGATGGGAATTTTGCGGCTTCAACACCCAATGGCCTTCGTCCGGAAAGATCAGGATCTTGGAGTCGATTCCTTTCCGCTGCACGGCGGTGAACAGTTGCATGCCCTCGCCGATCGGCACGCGATAGTCGAGTTCGCCGTGAATGATCAGGATCGGCGTGTTGAAGTTTTGCACGAATTTGTGCGGCGACCAGCGCGTGTACATCGCCGGGTTGGACCACGGCTGACCCTTGAATTCCCATTCCGGGAACCAGAGCTCTTCGGTCGTGCCGTACATGCTGTCCAGGTTGTAGACGCCGTCGTGTGAGACGAGCACTTTGAAACGGAAACGCGGATCGTTGTTGTGACCGAGAATCCAGTTGACCATGTAGCCGCCATAACTCGCGCCGGCTGCGCCGATGCGGTTGCGATCGATAAATGAATTGCGTCGCAATACGTCAGCCACGCCGTTCATGATGTCGACGTACGCCTTGCCGCCCCAGTCGCCGCTGATCTCGTTGACAAACTGTTGGCCGTAGCCGGTCGAGCCGCGCGGGTTTGGCGCAAACACCACGTAACCGGCATTCGCAAACACTTGCGGGTTCCAGCGATAGCCCCAGTTGTCGTTCCATGCGCTTTGTGGTCCACCGTGAATCAGCACGGCCAGCGGATACTTCTTGTTTGGATCGAAGTTTGTCGGCTTAACGATGAAGCCGTGAATCTTGCGGCCGAGGGCGCCGGTCCATTCCACTTCCTCCGCTGCTTTCAGGTTCGCGCGATTCATCGCCTGCGAGTTGACAGTTGTTAGCGCCGTCACACCGGTGCCGTCAGCATTCGCGGTGTAGATCTCTGTCGGAGCAGCGATCGAGCTCGACGCAAAAACGAGTTTGCGTCCGTCGGGTGTGATTGAGAGATTGGACGCGAAAACGTTTCCGATCAGTTTCTGAGGCACGCCGCCGGTGATCGGAATTCTGAAAACCGGTTCTTTGCCGCGTTCGTTCGCCGTGAAATAGATCGAACTTCCATCGGGCGACAGCACCACGCCGTCCGCTTGCTGGTCGAAACCTTTCGTTAGCTCAACACTCACACCAGTCGCGCGGTTGTAAGACATCACACGCCAGCGATCGGCTTCAAAACCCGCGGCCGCTTGCGAGCGGTAGATGATCTGTTTACCGTCGCGTGTGTAGATCGGAGCAGCATCGTAACCACGGTTGCGTTGCGTGATGTTTTTAGTTGCGCCCGACGCGAGATTCATCACGTAGATGTCGCTGTTGGTCGAAATTGCTTCGACCTTGTCCGGATTGCGCAGAAAAGCGATCTCGGTTGAATCGGGCGAGAAAGCGTAGTCGACGCCGGTCGAAGCGGCGTACGGCGGCGAATCGAAATCGCCGGACGTGATCTCGCGCGCGGTTCCGCCTTTGCTCGAAACAACGAAAACGTGCGTGCGCTTAACATCGCGCCACTCGTCCCAGTGCTTGTAAAGTAAGCGAGTAACAATGTGCGCTTTGACTTTGCTTTTCTCGGCGTCTTCGTCGCGCTTCTTGTTGCACGCATCGTCCTTGCAATCGGGATAAACGTCGGACGTGAACGCGATCCACTTTCCATCAGGCGACCAAACCGGTCCGCCAGCGCCGGTTGAGATCTTCGTGATCTGTTCTTTGTCGCCGCCGTCGGCATCCATTACCCAGACCTGGCCACCCGTCGTGAAAGCGATCTTTTTTCCATCGGGAGACCAGCGCGGCGCGCTCGACGAGCTCTGGCCGTCAGTCAATCGCTTCAACTCAGCGCCGCCGTCGATTGAAGTGACGTAGATCTGCGAAACGGTCCGGTTGGCGTCGAAATTGACGTCGCCAATCGTGAACGCCACGCGGCGGCCGTCAGGCGAAACCTGCGGATCACCGACGCGCCGCACTTTCAACAGATCGTCGATTGCGTAGGTGCGGGTTTGGGCCGCGGCCAGCGACGCGAGGACGAGCAACAGGACGGGAACAAAGAAAACTACACGCTTCATGATATTCCTCAGAAAAAATGGATTTTGAACCTGGGAAAGCGTGGGTATTATTGCACAATGATTCGTCGCCTCATAGTTTCGCTGGTTCGGCTCGCGCTCAGGATCTACTTTCAACGCATCGAGGTGACGGGCCTCGAACACGTGCCGCTCGACACGCCCGTGATCTTCGTTCTCAACCATCCGAACGCGCTTGTCGATCCGGTTTTTCTGCTGTGTTTGGCGCCGCGCCGTGTTTCGTTCCTCGCCAAGGCGCCGCTGTTTCACATGCCCTTTATCAGTTTCTTGGTGAAGTCGCTTGACTCGCTACCGGTCTATCGCCGCCAGGATGAGGGA
>DATNJO010000145.1:0-2267 GCA_035603895.1 Pyrinomonadaceae bacterium | reverse complement strand
GCTCCAGGTTTGCCCGTCGACGCGTGTGACTGTACCGTGACTGGCGCGGAACTCCTGCACGTTCTTTGCGAAATCAAAAACGGCGTAACGTCCCGGCGCCCATTTCGGCATCTGAAACTGAATTGACTTGTCTCTTAGTTCGTCAGGCAGTTCGACTTCAATCGACACCTCGAACAGATGCGATGTTGGGTGTGTCATCGCGAGACGGTAGGTAATAGATTTAAGGGGCGGCTCTTGAGCAACTGCAACGCTGCTCAAGACCATGACGACCGTTAGTAAAATAATCAGTCTGGATCGACGAGTTCTCATGCGCGGATTCTATGTTAATCTGCGTAATCTGTGGCTAAATATTTCCGATGTCTTTAACAGAACGTCTCTATTACAACGACTCGCACCTGATCGAGTTTGAAGCTCGCGTCGTTGACGTCACTGAGCGCGTCAGCGGCTGGACTGCCGTGGTCCTCGACCGCACGGCGTTTTATCCGACTGGTGGCGGCCAACCGAGTGACACGGGCACGCTCAACGGCTCGCGTGTTGTCGAGTGTGTCGACGATGGCGAGCGTGGCGTGCTGCACGTGATACAGGGGCTCGCACCGGCGAGAGACGCGATCGTGTCCGGACGAATTGATTGGCTGCGGCGTTTGGACCACATGCAACAGCACACGGGCCAACACATTCTGTCGCAAGCGTTCATTAACCTCCTTAACGCGCCGACGAAGAGTTTTCGTGTGTTGGAAGCGACGTGCGAGATCGACGTCGAACTAAATAATCCGTCGACTGAGACAATCGAACGAGCGGTTGAACTCGCGAACAACGTTGTTTGGGAAGACCGCACAATCACGATTCACAACGTGAGTTCTGAGGAAGCAGCCGCGATGCCGTTGCGCAAGGAACCGGCGCGCGAGGGTGAATTGCGTTTGATCGAGATCGAAGGTTTCGACCTGACGCCTTGCGGCGGCACGCACGCGTATCGCACGGGTGAAGTGGGAATGATCGCGATGCGTTCGTGGGAACGCGCGAAGGGTTTGACGCGCATAGAGTTCGTGGCGGGCGTTCGTGCGCTCGCTGATTATCGAAAAGCGAACCGAACCGCTCGCGACGTTGCGGCTTTGTTTAGCACTGGTCGTGACGACGCTCCACAACACGCCGCGCATATAGTTGAAGAGAATAAAGAGCTGCACCGTCAGGTGCGTTTGTTGGAAGAAGTGGCTGCGGGCGTTGAAGCCGATCGGCTGCTCGCTTCGGCCGTGATTCAACCCGACGGCACGCGCGTCGTAAGTCACGTGTTCGATTCTCGCGACAGCCAGTCTCTATCTCACGGCGCGGAATCTCACGGCACAGAGTTCTTAAAGAAGCTCGCACACGCGCTGGTGAATAGACCGCGCACGATCGCGTTGCTGGCTTCACGCGACAAAGACGCCGCGCGTCTCATCTTCGCCCGTTCCGCCGACGCGCCCGGCGACATGAACGCATTGATGCGTGAAGCCTGCACGTTGCTCGACGGCCGCGGCGGCGGCAAACCCGACATGGCTCAAGGCGGTGGCAAAAACGTCGCGCGTTTGAGTGAAGCTCTCGAACGCGCCGGTCAGTCATTAGCTCACTTGACCACAAGTTAACCCACGGCTTGACACCACTCAACCGCGCTTCCTAATATGACAACCCGCGTGGGGCAGTAGCTCAGTTTGGCAGAGCGCCGCGTTCGCAATGCGGAGGTCAGGGGTTCGACCCCCCTCTGCTCCACCAATAATTTTCAACTGTTTACGGCTGCCGGCACTGGCGGCCGTATTTTCGTGTGGCCAATTTGTGGACAGAATTCTCAGCACAGCGCCGATATGCGATGATAGCGAATGGGAAAGGACCGCAAACCCTAACTCGTGGTGGCTGCAACTTTCGAAAAGGCAAAAACTTAGCTTTTTGCCGAGCCTCTGATTTGGGACCGAGAGGTTGGAGGTTCGATCTCTCGCCCCGACAATATCCTAAGGTAGTGACGGGCGGCGATTGCCGCCCATTCCGTTTATTGTGGGGCTTTATTGTGAGGCTATTGACAGTGCTGGCACACCGGTGTTAGCAATGCGCATCGTTCAACAGACGCTCCTCCGGCGCTAATGAAGTTCATGCTCAACAACTCAATCACTTACCTCGGAGTCGCTTCAAATCAGAGCGGCAGGAATCGCAAAGCCGGTAACGTCGCACACATTGAGGCACTCGATCGCCACGCATCTGGTCGAGGCTGGCTACGACATTCGCACGATTCAGGAAGTGCTGGG
>DATNJO010000144.1:0-12387 GCA_035603895.1 Pyrinomonadaceae bacterium | reverse complement strand
GCGAGAGACTGGCTAGCAAGGCTCCGCAGATTCCGACCAGGTGTCGCGTTTCGATTCTCCTCATTCACTCACCTCACGCGTGTGCTAACATCCATCCCGCTTCATACTGCGTCCCCCACGCCTTTAGTGTCTTCAACGGTCTTTCAAAAATTTTTGAGCGATTTCTCATCGCCCGTATGTCCCAGACCCACAATCATTTGTTCGTGTTCGGCCAGTTCCGGCTGGATGCCACCGAGCACCTGCTCTACAGACAAACCGGTGAAGTTGTGCCCTTGAAACCGAAGGCGGTCGAAACCCTGGAGCTACTCGTAATGCAGCGGGGACGGTTGCTGACCAAGACTGAACTTTTGGAACGACTCTGGCCGGACGCCGTGGTGGAAGAGTCAAACCTGTCGCAGAACATCTACCTGCTGCGAAAAGTTTTGGGTTTGACTGCCGGCGGTCGGAACTATATCGAGACGGTTCCGAAACGCGGTTATCGTTTTGTGGCTGAGGTTGAAGAGATTGCTGGCAATGGCGGCGAGGGTCCAGAAGAACGGGATTACATCGCGGCTGGCATCGCTGAACGGATCGCTAAAGCTGCACCGATCGATTCGCTTGCCGTCCTGCCAATGGCGAATGAAAGTGACGATCCGAATATCGAATATCTCAGCGACGGCATCACTGAGAGCATCATCAATCGCCTTTCGCAATTGCCGCAGTTGAAAGTGATGGCGCGTAGCACTGTCTTTCAATACAAGAGCCGATCCGTCCTGCCGCAAAAGGCCGCGCGCGATTTAGGTGTTCGGGCCATTGTCACTGGCAGAGTGATGCAACTCGGTCAACGGTTGATCGTCAGGACGGAACTGGTTGATGCGGCAACCGGATGGCAACTCTGGGGCGACCAGTTTGACCGCGCTTCTACAGACATACTCGAAATCCAGGAAACAATCGCGCACGAGATCTCCAGCAAGCTGCAACTAAAGTTGACGGGCGAAGATCGAAAACGACTGACGAAGCGCTACACCGAAAGTACCGAGGCTTATCATCTCTTTATTAAAGGCCGCTATTATCTGCACAAACGCCTCAACGAGGTGATGCCGAAAGCGATTGAATACTTTCAGCAGGCAATCGATGTCGATCCGGTGTATGCACCGGCTTACGTAGGGCTGGCTGATTGTTATCCGTTGTTGAGTCTCTACGGTGCACTCGAACCGCGCGAGGCGTATCCGAAAGCGAAAGCCGCGGCACGGCGTGCGTTGGAGATCGACGACGCTTTGGCAGAAGCGCACAACTCACTTGGCGTAATCAAGCTTTTTTACGAATGGGATTGGACCGGCGCCGAACAAGCTTTTCAACAAGCGATCGAACTCAATCCCGGTTATGCGGACGCATATCAGAGATACGGAATGCTGCTGGTCGCGCGCGGCCGTTTTGATGAGGCAACGGTGCAGTTCGATCACGCACAAACACTCGATCCACTGTCGCTGATTACTAAAACGATCAGCGGTACGCCTTTTATTATGCGCGCCGTTATGACGCGGCGGTCGAACGGTTTCAGGAAGTGATCGAGATGGATCGAAATTATTCGATGGCCCACTTTCGTCTCGGCCTGACTTATGCGCAGCAACGAAAATTTGACGAGGCTCTTGCGGAACTGCAAACGTCGTCGCAGTTGTCAGGCGATCGAGATGTAGTCGCGGCGCTCGGTTATGTTCGTGGATTACAGGGAGACGCCACGTCAGCTCTGGACGCACTTGAAGAATTGAAGCAGCGTGAAACGGCAGGATTCGTCTCGGCGTATGATAAGGCGCTGGTTAACTTGGGTCTTGGTGATTGGGAACAGGCGTTAACGTGGCTCGAGGAAGCTTACAAAGAACGGTCCTACTGGTTGATCTACATTCAGATCGATCCGGCTCTCGATCCTTTGCGAACAAACCCGCGGTTTGCTGAGTTGTTGGACCAGGTGGTCGGTCCCGAACGGTAGAGAATTTAATCAGGAGATGAAAACGTTGAAGCAAAACCCGGCTTTGATTCTTCTTCTCACGTTACTCTTGTTTAGCATTACGGCAGATACGGCTTCAGCACAAAAGGCAAACACGCTCGAAATCGAACACTGGCGCGAGGTGTTACGCAGCGTCAAAAGAGAACTCAAGCAGAACTATTACGATCCGACGTTCCGTGGGATAGACATCGAAGCACGCTTCAAAGTCGCAGACGAGAAGATGAAGAATGCCGAATCGATGGCCCACCTGCAGAGCATCGTTGCGCAGTTTCTGCTCGAACTCAACGATTCACACACATTTTTTATCCCGCCTACTGACGGCTCGCGCATTGAGTACGGTTGGCGGCTCATGCCTGTTGGCCCTGACAGCTACGTGGGCGCCGTGAAGCCTGGAAGCGATGCCTGGGCCAAAGGACTGCGACCGGGTGACAAGGTGCTTTCCATAGATGGACGGCCGTTGGATCGCGACGGAATTTGGTTGGCAAATTATCACAACTACATATTAGAGCCGGAGATACCCATCACCCTGGTTGTAGAAAAACCGGATCAGACACAGCAGACATTGGTCATTCACCCGAACGTTAACAAAAGAATTGGCGGTGTAATATACACCTACCTGGCGGAACCGGCTCTCAACAGAGTAGAGGCGTATCGTTCGAATCGTCATGACTTGTACGAGCTCAGTGACGACGTGATGGTTTGGAAGATGCCGCAGTTTTACCTGGATGAATATGACCTCGCGGATATATTCGGCAAGTTGAAAAAGCATAAAGCTTTGATTCTCGATCTGCGCGGCAACAGTCGTGGCTTTCCCAACACTTTGCCGCACTTTGCCGGTTACTTTTTTGATGCAAACTTAAAGCTTGCCGATCGACGTGGACGCAAAGACCTCAGGCCCATTGTGGCGAAGAGTAAGAAAGAAAAATCGTTCAAGGGCCGGCTCGTAGTGTTAATTGACGGCGAATCAGCGTCCTCTGCCGAAATCTTTGCGCGGGCCGTGCAGCTTCAGAAACGAGGAGTTGTAATCGGGGATCGGAGTTCCGGCTCGGTGATGGAAGGCAAACTTTATCAGATGCACGTGGGGATCATGAGGGCGATACCGTGCGCGATAAGCGCCACCAGTGCTGACGTTATCATGCCGGATGGAACGAGACTCGAAAACGTTGGTGTCGTGCCGGATACGCTGCTTCTACCGACGGCTCAGGAGATGAGTATGAGTCACGATCCTGTATTGGCGTATGCCGTTTCTTTGGTGGGAATCGAACTGGATCCAAAGAAGGCTGGAGAATTATTTCCTGCCAAGTGGAAGCGAAAATAGGTTTAGGCCCGATTCTACTCACGTTTTGTCGCTTTGAATGAGCAGGTTACTTTTATCAACCGTCATGGTGGCTTTAGTCGTGGGATTGTTGCCCACGCCGCGGTGCACGTGTCAAAAAGCTGGTGAGCACGATCTGCCGCATGGGGCGAATGAGGATATTGAATACCCGGAGGTGACAATTAAATCAATCAAGGGCCGTGTCGTTTACGGGCATGATGGTAGTCGTGCTGACGACGTTGTGGTTGAGGTTTATGAGATTGAGCCCGCGGATAAGAAACTTAAGGCTCGTGAGATTGTCATGCGGCGTGACCGCCGGGTTGCGTGCGTAACCTCAAAGGACGGCAGTTTTTGTTTCGTGGATTTACGTTCCGGAAGCTATCTAGTCAGGGCTGGCACAGCTAGCGCGAATGCCGGGATGAATGAAGTTTACATAAAGGTCAACGTCGATCGCCGTTGGTGGAGTCGTTGGTTAAGATCTGGCAAGGAAATACCCCTCGAATTAACACTTGGCACGTAACAATCAGTTAAATACCCGTTTGCTTGTGCTTACATGAAATCTCGAGTCATTGTTTTCTTAGCAACCTTATCACTCGTGCTGGCAGTAGCCGCTTGTAAGAGTTTGTCGATAGCTATAAACGACACTAACCCTCCTGTATTCACTTTTAGCGCCGGTCAATTCGCTGAATGTTGCGACCATCTCGCATTCTTTGTCGTGTATGAGACACCTGCTGAGACAAATGATGAAAGAGTCATTTGGAAGATCCAGCCGAGGTCCGGCACAGATAATTCTGCTAAAGGTTTGCCGCAAATCACCTATGGTCAAGTACCAGAAGGTTTCGACCAACTCGTTCCCAGTGCGGGATCGGCTCCTGCTCTGCAAGAAGGGAAAGTATATGCAGCATCGGGTCCGCGAATTGAAGTCCCAGAAGCTTTTGTTATGTTTCGAATTCAAGATGGTAAAGCAATTCGTATGTCTGAACAGTAGCGTCCTGCCTCTGCGGTGCTTATCCCTGAACTCTTTTAGGAACAGGTAGACGAATGGGGATCGAAACGATGATCGGCGTGCTTGGTTTCATGGGGACCTTGCTGCTCGTGCTGGTGGGCTTGTTGAACTTTTCGGTCTTCCGAAAACAGCTTCGGATTGCCAGGGACCAAATCGATACTGCTGTGCGGCAACTGGAGATCGCCCAGAAGCAGCCCGATCTATATTTGATCCAACGAGCCGTTACTGAGACCTCAAATCATCTCCTGCTCTTCGTCCAGCACCCGCAACTGCGACGATATTTTTACAGCGAAGCTGAATGGAGCCCCGGCGATGAGGTCTCATTAGACGAGATCAAAGCGATGGCAGAGCTCATCCTCAACAACTTCGCCTCGGCATTGATGCACTCAGCGGCGTTCCCGGAGTACCCGGTACGCGGCGTGGATCGGATTATCATGTTTCATCTCCGCCGCAGCTCCGCGCTGCGTGAGTTTCTCCTCGAAAACTTCGAGCGCTTCCCGTTCACAGGGTTAACGCTCCTGTGTCTTAAGAATGAAACGAGAGAGCAAGTCGAGGCGGATCTTCAGAGGCTAATCGAAGCAGCAGATGTGGATGGTTCAGAGATCGAGCGCCGCAAGGAGTTGTTACAACTCTACCGCAATGGCGAGGTGCGCGAGCCCATTGAGTTCACGGCGTACAGCATGAAGCGACGGCGTTAGTTTTTTTACAGTGGAATAAATTGCTGGACCGGCGCGGGCGACGTAGTCATGTCAATGATCCGGAACCGTAACTCGAGCAAGGGAAGTCCGGTTGAATTGGAAAGGCGGCGACGAAGTTCCAGCGTTCCGAACGTCGAATTGTTTGCCGGATTCGAAGTGAAGTCGCGAACGCGGTTCGGAGGACTGGTTGCCGCGACATTTCGGTCTAATAAAGAGTCATGAACCTCTCCGGGAAATGACCTCGGACTGTTAAAGTTTTGTGGACCAGGTGATCCGAGGCGCTGTCCCGCGCCTGCCGACATCCCGTTTGTGGAAACGAAGAAAAAGTCGGTTGCGTTGTTATTAGTCCTAACCACAACGCCGGAGGCGTTTACTAGTTTCAGCCCAGGGTTGGCACAACCCTGGGTCAAAAGCATGAGAAGGCGACTACGCTGAAAGCGTTCGCGAGGGGCCACGCGCCACTTTGCCAATGCTTTCAGCATTGGTACCAAAAGTATTCTTTAGTCCCAGGGTGGCGGAAACCCGCCAACCCTGGGCTGAAATTAGTAAACGCCTTCGGCGTTCAGGTACTGGCGGCCGTCGTACGTTAGGGAGTAACGGCACCAAAGTCAGATAAGCCACAAGGTGGGATAACGCCACCAAAGTCAGATAAAGCCACAAGGTGAGATAACGCCACAAAAGTCAGATAAAGCCAGGGTGGGACTGGTCCAAAGCAGTACTCCGGCGTAGCGATTGAAGAAATACCTTCTGCCTTTCTCGACACGATCGGTACGCCGCTCGTTCTCGGACGTGCATTTTCAGAGAAGGAGGTAAACGCACGCACACCAGTACTCATCGTGAGTGAATCGACTGCGCGAAGTTTCTGGCCCGGCGAGAGTGCGCTCGGCAAGTTGTTACGCATCGAGCAGCCAGTGCGTGACGGCGGGACCATGATGATCTCTTCTTCGGCGCAAGTGGTCGGCGTTGTGCGTGACAATCAGATGTATTCATCTGGAGAAACTCTGCCGCTCATCGTCTATCTTCCCGGCGCTGCGCCCGGCGAAATGGATCCGACAGTGCTGGTGCGCACTACGACCGACGCTGCGGCCTTGAAAGATCTTGCGCGCCGTGAGGCTTACGCCATCGAGCCTGTGCTTCGACTGTTCGTGAAAACGTTCGAAGAGCAAATCGCCGGAGAACAAACCATCATGTCTGCCGCGTCGCACGGAGCGACTGCGCTCGGCGCTTTGGCTCTCGTGCTCGCGGTCATTGGGCTTTATGGTGTGATGGCGTGGACGGTGGTCCAACGCACACGCGAAATCGGGATTCGCATGGCGCTTGGCGCACAGGCGCACAACGTTCTGGTTCGATGGAAGTGGGCCACGGATTCGCATCTTTATGTGGCCCACTTCGCGCGCCGTGTACTTATTGCGCTAATTGCGACTGAAAATACGCCAGATCAAAATACTCTCTGTCGGATTGAATTTTTCCCTCCGCGTTGATCTTGAGGATGCCGATGCCGTCCACGAAGAAGACGTTTCCGGTCCTGGTCTTAAAACGTAACCGCCACTTGATGGCTGCTTCCTGACCGGCGACCGTGACGTCGAAGTGCTGGATTCTGATTTCGTTCAAGATAGTGGGGAACGTTTCCTGATAAGCAATGATGGCTTGTGTTCCCTGTATCGGCGTGGTTCCGACCGGGTCTTCAATCGTCCCGTCAGGCGCGAACATGTTTGCGGTACCCAGAGCATCGAACGCGGCGAATTTGTTGAACATCTCTGTAGCAATCGCTTCGATCTGTGCCGGGGTTAGATTGTTGGCTGGAACTGCCTCAACGCGCGTGACGTTCAAAGCGACCAAAAACATGAGCATCAATGCCAGCGCTGTCATCCTTTTCACAAAACTCAGATTTCTCATTCTCTTCTCCTTTGAATATTGCGTTGATATGAGACGAGCTTCGCCGTGCCCTCAGATTCGACGACGGCGATGGCCCGCGAATAACTGTTGTATGGAGAAGTTGTCGAAGCTTGCGTTATATTACTGCGGTGCGAAATCTTCTCGGCGTAGTTGCGATCGGATTGTTATTGGTCGAGTCGGGCAGTATAGCCAAACCTGCGCGAAAGGCTGAGACTGTCGCCCTCGCTTTCGCCTCAACCGCGAAAGAGCGAATAGATTTCGAAACCCAACTAAAACCTGTCTTCAAGTCGAAATGCATGCCTTGTCATTTCAGCGGTGGACAGATGTACGACCGCCTACCATTCGATAAGCCGGAAACGATCAGAAAACTCGGCGTCAGATTGTTTACCCGTATCAAAGAGAAAAATGACCGCCACCTGATCGAAGACTTCCTCAACCAGTCGCCGTGAAGTTACCGGTGCTTATTTCATCAAGCTATTTTGTTTGAGTAATTTCTGTTTGAGGGATTGCTTCAGGTTTAACGCGCAGCATTCTCGCACCATGAACGATCAGAAGAGCTATGCCAAGAAGGAACATCAAGATTTGGAGGGATGCAGGAATACGTATACTTGTTCCATAGGTTACAGGCTTAAGTGCATCAACATTCTCTGTGATCTTAAAGATCATTCCCGTTAATGCCATCATTGTCCATATCCCAAAACATACAGACAATAACCATGCTATCCAAGCCAGCTTCAGAGGCCATGTAACTATTAGGCCGCTGCTTCTCACGGCCTCTTTGGTGAATGTGATACTAAGCGCCAGTATGCCGGTTGCTAAGGTGATTAGTTGTTTAGCTAATTCGTTCGCAGATTGAAAACCGGCTAGTGAGCTATCCATCAGATGCTACTCAATCAGCAAATTGGGAACAGCGGGCAAAGGAGGTCGCTCACCCGGCCAGAACCACCTCCAGCGTCAGGAGGCTCAGTGATGCCAGTACCACGCTTCATTAATCCATCTATGGTTTCTGGCGAAATTCTCGTGCGACCCGATTCGCTATCGCCGGCCGCAAGTAATGTCCTTGCGAATACTCTGATGTTCCTTTCAGCTTCGGGAACTCTGGTAAACACATTCTCTCGAACAATCTTCGCCGCACTACTCGTCATCAGGGCATTCAGTCTACGTGCCGCTGGGGTTGTTACGCAGACGTTGTCACCCGACAGCTCTCCATCGAGAATGGCATTGAACTTTTTTGTTAACTCAGCTTCAGAAACCTGCGTCTCGAGCTTGGCTGTCTTTGCCGTTGGCGTACTGAAACACAATAGCTCTATGACCACCAGCACTAAAGTGACGCTAGCAATCCATCGTTTCATCTGAAACCTCCTTATCGTTGCGAACCAGGCAAGACCGTGGTGAAAATTCGAGTTACGAGTTGGTCAGCCTATGAACGTGAGTTTGCGCCCTTTTGAGAAACGCGCCAGTTTCTTTCTCCTGTATGTAATGTGTTTTCCGCGCAAGATGTTTCCCACAAACAACAACATCGGCAGGTTTTCTGTTATAGTCGACTCTCTCCTGATTTAGTCACGATATGCCGTTTATTTAAATCGTAGGTCTCTTAAGTGGGTTGTGTCGCTCCTTCCTGACTGACAAAGCCTCAATCTTCCCCGTAAAGAGCAGTTTTTAGTCGAGAAAAAACATTTGAGAATACTTCTCTATAACCCGGATAACGGGGTAACGCGCAACTTCATGCCGCATCTCTGGATGTTCTTGCTTCAAGCACTGACACCTCCTGAGCACGAAGTGTTGTTGCTTGATGGCAATGCCCGCGCAATGAGTGATGACGAGTTGGTTGACTTCATCAGGAACGAAAAAATCGACCTGGTTGGGATCGGCGCGATGACCCGCATGATTGCGAAAGCTTATCGGGTAGCTGATGCAATCCGGCTGATCGGTGTGCCAGTCGTTTTCGGCGGACCACACGTCACAGAAGTTCCGGGTGAAGCGCTGGGATACGATGGTGGGCCGCGGCATGCCGACGCCGTTGCACTGGGCGAAGCTGATGAAACGTGGCCACTGATCGTGAGCGATGCTGCCCGCGGTGAACTAAAAGAAGTCTATCAACCCGAGCGAGATGCAAAAGGAGTTGACCGTAAGCCTACGTTGCAACCGTATCCTCCCGTGCCTTGGGAAACGCTCGATCTCGATCAGTTCAATCTGATTCCAAAATTCTTTCGACCGTACCTGTCCAGAATTGGAACCGGTTGGGGAACCTTTCGTATTGTCCCCGTCGAAACTGGCCGCGGCTGCCCTTATGGTTGTGAGTTTTGCACTGTGACTGGTTTCTTTGGTGATTCAATTCGCTTTCGCACTAATGAGAGCGTCGTTGAAGAGCTGTTGCGGCTTAAGGCGCGCGCTCGGCGCGAACGTGGTCAAATTGCCGTCTTCTTCATTGATGATAACCTGGCGATAAATATCAAACGCACGAAGTCGCTGTTGAGAGAAATCATCGCCGCTAAGGCGCAGGTTCCGTGGGTCGCTCAGATTAGTGCGAACCTATTGCGTGACGAAGAGCTTGTTGATCTCGTTGCCGAGTCGGGTGGTAAATGGGTGTTCATCGGCATGGAATCCATCGATCCCGCCAACATGGCTGACGTGAATAAAAACTTCAGTAAGCCTTCAGAGTATGGCGCAGTTCTGGAACGACTTGCTAAACGAAACGTCTACGCGATCACCTCGTTCATCTTTGGCATGGATAACGATACGCGGGGCATAGCGAAGCGTACTTTAGATGAGATTCGCTCGTGGCCGCCGGGCCTACCCGTATTCGGACAACTAACTCCTTTCCCTGCGACGCCGCTTTATGACCGGCTTGAAAAAGCTGGTCGACTAACCCGTCCGAAACACTGGTTGGACTTTGCGCCGTTTGCGATGGCCCACAATCCATTAAAAATGACCATAGCTGAAGCTCGGAGCGAAACAGACCATGCCTGGGCTTCATCGTACAGCCCGAGCCGAAATGCGGAGGTCATTGAGGCAAGTAAACATTACCCGTTGGAATACCGGTTAAGTCACCTCATTGCCCGTCTGTTTTTCCGAGGAATCTATTTTCCGCAGCTTGGATGGCGGGCTTGGTTACGCGTAATTGCTCAGAATCGCAAACCAATAGTCTCGTTGACGCTTGAAGCTATAAAAACTGTTCTGAAGGCGCAACGACGTGACGCAGTTCGAAAGCCCCTACCGCAACTTCAGGACTTTCAAGGCTAAGCTCTTCTAATACTCGACTCGACAATCGTCCAAAGCTTGTCAAGACTCTGTTGCTGAGAGAAGTTGGTGCTGATGTGGGTTCTTGCTGCCTGGCCCATTCTGGCCGCCAGCATCGGTTCCTCGAGTAGTCGCAGCATGTGCGCGGCCATTACATCGACGTCGTGCTCATTCACAAGAAAACCAGTTTCTCCTTCGATGACTACATCAGGTATTCCAGCGTGGCGCGTGGCGACGACCGGTAAGCCACTTGCTCCAGCCTCGAGAATCCCGAGCGGGGTGCCTTCGCAGTCGCCGGACGTCGCTTCGACTGAATGTTGTAAGAAGCAACGAGCATTACGCATTTCAGCTTGCACAACCGAGTGTTGCTGTGCCCCCAGAAAAGTCACGGCATTCCCTATTCCCAGAGACGAAGCGAGTGCTTTGCACTTCTCGAACAGTGGCCCATCGCCGAGCATTCGTAATTCCGCGCGGGGAAACTTGCGGTGGACCTGACTGAAGGCTTTCAAAGTTACTTCCGGCGCTTTCTTCTCGACGAACCGTCCGACAGCGATAAAAAGAGGCGGTGCATTCCCCGGCTCAGCGCCGCCGAACGCACTACAGTCAATTCCGTATGGGTTGTAGTGAACCTTATCGGCGGGTGCGCCTAACGAGATCAACTGCTGCTGCATCGAACGTGAGACGGCGATAATGGCAGCAGCTTGCGCAAACATCTTCGGATACGCTTCACGATGCGCAGCGAGAGTCGAACGCTCATGCGCGTCGTAGCCGTGAAAGTGGACGATCAGAGGAATGTCGAGTCGTTTACACGCTTCGACGGTGAGCGCTCCTGTCCCGCCATACTCGGCCAGCACCGCATGCGGTGCATACGTCCGAAAGGCTTTGACATAAGCCGACGTGATCTCACGTTCGAGTCCGTGGCCAAACAGCACTCGGCCAACCTTGTGCAGAACGATGTTATGAAGTGGCAACACGGCCTTCGATCCGATACTTGGCCGCCAACCGTGGACCATGAGAGTTTCAGCCGGCAGTTTCTCGATGTGTGCGCGGATGAAAGTTTCCGAAATAGAAGGTCGGTAGGGAACAACGACGCAGATTCGTCTCCGCTCCTCGACGGGCAGACCGGCGCGTGGGTCAAGAGAGAGTTGTGTTGTTGGATCTGGTGTCACTGCTTGAAAGGTGTAAGGTCTAAGTCAAAACAAATTCAATTCGCGATCTGGGAGTTGTCCTTGAGCGCTAGCACTGTATGCGAGCCGCTGTCTACTACTCGGAAACCGTATTCCTTCATGAGGTCATCAAACCCGCATTCTTCTCGGCTGTTGTCATGAAATTCAATTGCAATCGTCCTGACCTGCTGCAACCAATCCACATTCCCCTTGAATAGTTCAACTTCAGCACCTTCGATGTCTACCTTCAACAGATCGACTCTTTCAAATCCGGAGTCAGCGATGAGCTTGCTCATTGGCCAGCCCGCTATTGATTCTTCGCCCGACGCGGCAACGGTTTCATGCACTGCAAAAGCACTGAAATGATCGGGATCATCCACTGCTTCTCCAGTCAGAGTTTTCTCACTGCCCCAAACAGCGGCGCGCAAAGTACGGCAACGGCCGTTGGCTACAAGACGATCGACATTTAACAAAAGAATTTCATAAGTGCTCGGGTTTGGTTCGACCGCCAGTATTTTGCAGTTTGGAAAATGATCGGCGAAGTAGCGGGAGGCCAAGCCGATGTTGGCGCCGAGGTCGATCACGGTGTGACAGTCGCGCACCGCGGTAACCACTTCCTTGTAAACCTCCTGCTGAATTACTTCAGTGAAAGTAAGCGTGTCAGATCCTCTTTCTCTGAGCAGCACTTCCCCGCGAAAAGGCTTGCGCATTACCAGCTTCAGCAGATTTCCGTCACGATATTCTTCCTTGTTGCTGCGAATGGAATACTCACGGAAGCGCATCACCGAACGCAGCGTCATCCGTGGCCACCACTCACTCACGAATGAGATGCTCCAGAGCATCTTTGAATTATCGCTCCAAATCAATTATTAAAAGCTTAACTGGTTCTTGTGTAACGCCAACCAGAGGAATTAGCAAGGTTGTCGAGCTGATGGAGTGATTATTTATGGAGCCAACCATGCATTGTCCACGTTGTGGAACTGAAGCTCCAGTGACACAAAAATTCTGTCGCTCCTGCGGATTCAGTCTGGAGAAGGTCCCACAACTGGTCGCCGAACAACCTTCTGAATCAGACGCGATAC
>DATNJO010000143.1:0-12181 GCA_035603895.1 Pyrinomonadaceae bacterium | reverse complement strand
GACGGTAATGATCACGCTGTACGTGAGGCTCTCGATTCGCTTCTTCCTCAATTCAATCAGACTGGACTCTACCAGTACGATGGCCTGCATAAAGGGATCAGTAGCGCTCTGACTGACTTAGAAAACGATAAGTTATTTAAGAACTCTGAATTGCGAACTGCAATTGGCGAGTCGCGGGACAAAATCAACTCCCGTTTTGAAATGAATGGGCCGAAGAGCGCTAGGTTCGATGTGATTGGCGACTGGCGACGGTTGATTCTGTATTTCACAAACTATCGAAGCGATTATGCCGATGCCTTATTCGCCAGATTTGGCGCTACTCGTAAGCCGGGGCAAGGTCACCGGTTTCTCACTTTTCTCTCAAAAGTCCTGGCGATTCGAACTATTCTCACCTTTAACTTTGATTCTCTTATTGAAGAGGCGCTGGAGCTCGAGGGGATTCGTGCGAAAGTATTTGCAATGGAACGGGGTGCGGGCTTGCCTCACCAGAACTTACTTCGCGATCAGCTGTCGGTTATTAAAGCGCACGGTAGCACTCACGCGCTTTTGCTGGACGAGCAACTCGACCGGCCTTTGAGTAAGGAGTATCTCGATCGCTTTGACCGCATCACCGGCGACAATCCGGTCCTTCTGGTAATGGGTTGCAGCGCCGAAGACCGCAGGCTTCGCGATCTCGTTTCGCACGTGCTCGAGCATGGGCAAGATTTCTCGGTAGCCTGGTTGCATTACGAGCAGTGGCGTCCGTCATTCCTTGAGAAGAAGCCCAAAGAGTTAACGGATAAAGCGCTCATTCTGCCTACGAATAATCCTGGCGCTACTCTATTGCACCTGTATTCGTGGTTGACAGGCAGTAATCCTGCTAGTCGCGTTCCTTATTTGTCTCACGTGCAGCAGCCGATCGAGCTGGCTGTGTATAAAGGAGACGGCAACGATGGAACCGCGAGTGAGACCACGGAACGTCAGTTCGTTTGGATCGCAGTGACCGGAAGAAAATTTTTGACATCCTCACAAATTCTTTTGAGACGGGCCAACGAATGGGCGCGAAAGGGCTATCAGTTTATCTGGATTGACCTGGAGTCGTTACACACCTTTGCCGGCGTCATCGGTTCGATCATCGATCAATGTCGCAAGTTTGATCCGGATCTAGCGCCGAGTCTCTTGCCGGTTGACGTCGACAAAATTGAAACAAACGTTTCGGGTAAGGCCGCTTTTTCGGAAAAGGCCCTAAAACCGGCATTAGAGAGAGTTCTCCGTGCTCTTCGGCGCGCACGTTATTACCTGGCGATTGATGGCCTCGGCACTTATGCGTGGCCGGCGACGACCCATCATGGATTGACCCACCGGACTACTACAATTGAGGTCCAGCGTCGTGTAGACCGTATGGTCGACTTCCTGGAGAAACTCGAAAAAGAGGACTTGGGAGAATCTCGAATTGGCGTTGGCCTCGATAGGCTTGGCGCGCGCTACCGAGGTATGAAACTTCCTAATCCGGCTTGTTTTAAGAGGCTATTCGAAAAGGCAACAGAGCAACGCGAGGAGGAAAAACAACAGGGCAAGGCAGCA
Source organism: Pyrinomonadaceae bacterium (assembly GCA_035603895.1). Taxonomy (GTDB): domain Bacteria; phylum Acidobacteriota; class Blastocatellia; order Pyrinomonadales; family Pyrinomonadaceae; genus PSRF01. The sequence continues at coordinate 10,618 of DATNJO010000143.1, read as the reverse complement.
GAAGATAATCGATCTTTTAGGTTTGATGATCACTTTTCGCTGCTGAGAAGCGACCTGCGGCTCTTTTCGTTAAAGCGGATTCCTCGTAAGTTGAAAGAAATTCTCTCAAGTGGACCAACAGCGCCAACAGGATCGGCAGAACAACCCACTTTGAGAAATCGAGCACGTATCGCCACGATGTTATTCAGCCTTGCCTGCTTTCGGCGCACTCGGCCACTAGTGGCGACAAACCGTTTGCTCGAACCGTTGTTGGGTGAAGCATTAGTTCGCGACCGGCTGCAAGAAATTCTGAAAGTATTTACTGAATCAGGGCGTATTGGAATTCTGCAACAACTGGAGGGAGGTTCGTACTGGTTCAATCACTCCATACGCGATCAGATCTACGAGAAGAATACGGACTGCACGGACACTGCTTCGATACGGAAGTGTCTGCGGGTACGGGCACGATCTCGGATGAACCGTCAACATCGCCGAAATGCTGTGTTTCAATTATTTCTCGGGGCGATCACTCATCAGCGAATTTCTCAGATCTGGTACAACGACACCTTTGTGCAATCGCGGGATACGTTTGCGTTTTTAGAATACACCTATCATCGCATCTCCAGCATTCGTAATCTTGTTAAGCTTCGCGCGTTAGCACGTGTAGGAGCTAACGATAAGATAGCTGGTCATAAAGTAATTGCCGAAGATCTTGTAAGAGGTATCACCAAGTGCAGCGAGTTAATCTGTCTGCTCGATGAGAAAGACCCACCGTTCAAACAGCTTGGATTTGGTGATGATGGACCGTTCGCGGATGTGCTTCGTAATTATTCCAAAGACAATTCTGTCAACCGCGATTGGCGCAGCGAAGCAGAGCAAATCGAAAAATCACTGCAACTTCGCCACCGCCGTCAGTTGCACGGTTTGTATCGTGGGTGGACGCGTGCGGAGGTGACGTTGCGAACCCAATTGCCGGCAGAACAACTGCTGCACTGGTGCGATGAGTTGCTAAGCGATGACCTGGTCCAGCGCTGTAACCGCCTGGTGATTAAGTATCGTAAGAGGGGTGAATGGAATTTTGAGCCCGAGTACTACAGATTTGTCGATAACAATCCGGAGGAGCCGGATCTAATCGATCCGGAACTAGACCACGATAACGGAGACCTCAAAGAGTTTCGCCGGTTTCTGCAGGACCTTCAGGTGAAGCTTTGGATAGAGCGTTCGGATTATGAAAGCTGTATCACTCACCGGCGGAGACATCTATGGCACAGCCTGGGAGAGAAGAAACAAGGAGAGTTAACAAAGAAAGACCAGACCCTGACGCAGATTAAAGAAAAGGGCCCAATAAGCGAGGAGATTGAGTGTTCTCAGGATCTGATTAACCAGTGTGGAATCCGGCAGTGCCACCAGTTGCTCAACATCGCGAATGGCAAACTCAAATTGCAGCAGGAAATAACCTGTGATGAAAAAGGATTAAGAGCCGAAGCCAATAAAGTTCTGGTTCTTTTGAATAACGTTAAGAAACAACTCAAGAAACTAGCCAAAACAATTCCCCCTAGACCATCGCCAGAAACTAACGAGCATGATGAAGCCTTGTTGCGGTTATTTCATCTACAAACCGAAGCGCAGCTCGCACATGTCTCGATGTTTTCACATGACGGGTTTACGGGTAACCAACAATCCTGGAAGCCTGGAGCCACCAATGTAGTCGCTGCACGAAAAACCATTACTAAAGCGCTGGAGGAAATAGGTGGCCGCGATGTGCACACTAGGGCAGCGCCCAGGAGTGTAATCCTGCATCCGACTACAGATGCAGCTTTGTATCTTCAGTATCGATCTCTTTTCAATATGTTCAATGGGCGGATTGAATGGCTGCGTGGCCCGGAGAACATAGAGAATGGCTTGAAAAGGGCTTTACGATCGTTTGAGCTGGCCAGAGGCGGATTGGATAATGACAGTACGTTACTCTCTGCTTTGATAGAGATCTATTGGACCGAAGCTCTTCTGGCTCGCGGCCGTTTTGTTCTGTTTGATATCAAATCAGAGGACGGGTTCCACAAGGCTCAGGAGTCGTACGACTCCGCACGCGGCGCGATGCGACGAGCCCGGGAATCTCTACTCGTCAGCCATCGTTATCTAATGTGGCGGAAGTTATTTTTTCGAATTGCCACTCAGTATCACGCCGATCGCTTATTGCTGAGATATGCGCAGTTACAGGACAGAGCGCTCGAAATCAGCACATCTTCGAAGAAACAAGGCGTGCCCGAACAACGGCCGAAAAATGCACTCACGATCAGCATCCCCGCGAATGACAAGCAGTACTTCGAAGAGAGTGCACGCGAAGCGCTCTTAAGACTGCGGCGAGCGTACCAGACACTCGTATCAGCGCTGGATCTTTACCTGCCGCTCTCAGCAAAAAATGATACCGAGAGCTCAGCTTACTCAAAACGATTTCGCTGGCTCTATCGAATGTGGTGGGAGTTGACGCTTTGCGGCTATGCGTCAGGCCGCGTGGTGATAGCGGCGCTTCGCGGCAAACCGATTGATGATTACGATCCTCAAGCACACCACTATGTGATTCAGCAATTGAGGTGGCTCAACAAAGCTGACGGGGTAGATGACTCAGCGCTTGAAGAAGTGTTTGCAAAGAACCATCGATTGCTGAAACACCAGTACGAGCTATCGCTCGCCGGAGCTGTAGTGGACAATCCGTTGAAGACTGCTTTAACGCGTCGCCTCAACATCATTAAGCAGTCCAATGCGTTGAGTGAAGATTGGGCGGGCAAGAGAAAAAACTAACTATCCAATCGGCAGCCGGACCTGGAAACACGTGTCGCCCGGTTTGGAGTCGAAACGAACGTTCCCGCGGTGGCGGCGAACGATGCGGGCGACGGTGTCCAGACCCAGACCGGTTCCTTCACCAACCGGTTTTGTCGTAAAGAATGGTTCGAAGATGTGCGACTTCGCCGACTCGGGAATGCCCGAACCGTTGTCACGGATCTCCACCATGATGTCAGTCGGCTCTCTTCTCGTTCGTATTTTCAACTTGCCGCCGTCCGGCATCGCTTCCACTGCATTCACGATCAGATTGGTCCACACCTGATTGAGTTCACTGCCGTACGCTTTGATTTGCGGCAGGTCGTCCGCGTACTCGCGCGTCAGACCGATGTTCTTCTTCTTCAGCTTGTACTTCAGGATGAGCAGCGTGCTTTCCAGTCCTTTATGAATATCCACCTTCTGGACTGAAGCCTGGTCCATGTAGCTGTATTCCTTGATCGCAGCGACGAGTTCGGAGATGCGCGCGGTGCCGGTTTTGATTTCACGTGCGAGTTTCGCGGCTGCGAGTTGTGCGCTGACGCGCATCAGCACGTCGGCAATGGCGGTGGAGCCGACTTGTTGCTGTAGCGTTTCGAGTGCAGACGCATCAATCCCCGCTTCGACGAGGTTGTTGGAAAGTTTCCACGGATCTTCGATGTCGTGCTCTTCAAGCCACGTGCTCAATGCATCTTCGAGATCGCTTTGTTCGAGTGAGTTGAGTTGCGGCGCTTCCGTAGTGTGTTCGATTGCCTGATTCTCAAATGAACGAAGCGCCTCATGTTGTTCCGAAGTCAGGTTGTGGCTGCAAAGTCGTAGATCCGCGGCACGCAGTTCCGCGAGAACTGTTATTAGATCGTTTGCGGCACGCGTTGCCCCGGCGGCGGGATTGTTAAGCTCGTGCGCAAGTCCGGCGGAGAGTTTGCCCAAAGCCATCAACTTATCGCGTTGCTGATCCGCGGTGGTGACGTCGCGCACGCGATCGCTCATGATTCCCACGAGACGTTCCACGAGCACGGGCATTCGCTGAAACAACTCGGGAAACAGACTAACCGGAAACCTCAAGAGACGCATGGGCGTTACGGCGCGTCCGGTGGCGGTCCAGTGCGTCATGCGTGAGAAGGGAAGCTTTCCACTCACTTCGGTATTCGGTTCGCCGGCTCGAGCGATGTAGACGTAGCCGTCGTGGGCCAGGTCGTCTCGATATGCGCGCACCTCACCTTCGAGGTAAACGACCATGATGTCGGCCGGCGACCCTTTCTGAAACAGAACCTCTCCCGTCTCCACTCGCAACTCGGTTGTGTGGTCTGCAAACCACTGCAATTGATCCTCGGGCAGATCGGAAAAGACGTGTACACGACGAAGCGCTTCAACCCGATCCTCCGGTGAACTGCCCGTGGCAACGTCCGGCTCGACGATAACCGATTCCGGAACCTGCACTCCGACACCTTCTGGTTTTGCGTCTTCCATCGTCAGATCACCTTGCTGAGGTATTGGTGCACGAACGAAACGGCGACTGAACCCTCGCCGACACCGGAAGCCACTCGCTTCACTGAGCCATGCCGTACATCTCCCACCACAAAAATGCCCGGCACACTTGTCTCCAGTAAACCCGGATCGCGGTCCAACTGCCAACCCTTGGGCCGCTTTCCATCGCGCATGAGATCCGAGCCGGAAAGTATAAACCCACGTTCGTCACGCTCTACGAGGTCCGCGAGCCACGCCGTGTTAGGCGCCGCGCCGATCATGATGAAGAGTGCGTTTGCCGGCACTTTATTGGTCTCGCTGGTCGTACCACAATGGATCGAAATCGCTTCCAGGTGATCGCTACCGTGGGCTTCAACCACCGTCGAGTTGAATTCGATCTGGACGTTGGGAGTCTTCTTTAATTGGTCGATCAAATACTGCGACATCGAAGCAGAGAGCGATGAACCGCGCACCAGCATTACCACTCGCCGCGCGTACTTCGAAAAATACATCGCTGCCTGTCCGGCGCTGTTGGCGCCCCCGATCACGAAAACATCTTCGTCTTTGCAGTTGAACGCTTCGGTCATGGCCGCGCCATAGTAGATGCCCGCTCCAGTGAGACGGTCGATGCCTGGCACGTTCAGTTTGCGCCACTGGACACCCGTCGCTACCAGCAACGCGTGACAACTAAGCTGCTCTCCGTCGGCGAGTTGTAACAGACGATATGGTCCTTCCAGTTTCACCGCAGTGGCTTCGGCGGAGAGTATTTCGACACCGAAGCGTTTGGCCTGGACCACGGCTCGGCGCGCGAGATCGCCGCCGCTTAGTCCACTCGGAAATCCGAGATAATTTTCGATGCGACTGGACATGCCTGCCTGTCCGCCAGGCGCTTCGCGCTCAACCATCACGGTGCGCAGTCCCTCGCTGGCGCCGTAAACTGCCGCGGCCAATCCCGCTGGACCACCACCAACGATCGCGAGATCGTAGAACGCTTCGGCCGCACGAGTTCTGAGTCCGGCGTTCTCGGCAATTTCGGTGAGCGCCGGCCGTCGCAGTCGCAAGCCGTTGGGAAAGATCACTAACGGCAACGCCTGTTTCTCTTCGTCGTCGAGCAAGTCAACGAGCGCCTGGACTTCCGAATTTGTGTTTGCGGTCTCTATATCGAGCCATTGATACGGAACGTGATTGCGCGCGAGAAAATCTTTTATGTTGTGCGACTCCGGCGACCAGCGATTACCCAACACGCGAATACCCTCAAACTGGACGGGAACGTTCGCCTGCCAATCGTCGAGCAGATCGTCGATCACAGGGTAGAGATTCTCTTCGGGCGGATCCCACGGTTTGAGCAGATAGTGATTAATGCCCGCTTCGTTGATCGCCGCGATCGCTGCGTCCGTGTCGGCGTAAGCCGTTAAGAGAACGCGCTTGGCATCGGGAAAGAGCTCGATAGCCTGTTCGAGGAACTCTACTCCCGACAGGCCGGGCATTCGCTGATCTACAAGAAAAAGTGCAACGGGATTATTGCGAAGTTTCAACTCGCGAACGATTTCCATCGCTGCCGTGCCGGATTCAGCCCGGAGCACACGATAGTCGCTCGCATACTTGCGTCGTAAGTCTCGCTCGATAGCGCGCAAAACTTCCGCATCGTCGTCGATGGTTAACAGAACTGGCTTAGTCATGATTGCTTTGGCAGATTGTAGCCTAAAGTTCGCAGGAAGCGATGCCCTGCTCACTTCACTAGCTGATTTGGATAGAGATAGTGCAGCGGATCTGAGATGTGGTCGGGCTGATTGCGTTCTTCCTGTTTCTGTTTTGCAACACTGACGCGCTTGGCCTCTTCATATTCAAGTCGATCGAAGAAAGACTCGAGCACCCGCGAAATTTCGAACACAACGCCGTCAAAGATTCGCAATCTCATGATCAAAAACCCGCCCCGAAATAGCCTGTTGGAAAATGAGCGGGTGAGCCTGGCGCCCCTATAACCCAAGCCACCCGCTCGCCACGATGCTGTTCCCCCTATGCACCGTGCGTCGTGCTCTGAAGACCTCCTGCCAGAGTCCTTTGGAGCCCGTCGTTTCAACAGTCGGCATACTACTCTTCGTAAACTGAAGATTATTTCGTGAATTTGCTTGGTTCCATTGAGTCTTGCGGTGGTCGTTCGTGGTCCATTTCCGTTGAGGCTTTACCGGTTATGCGCAAGCCAGAGCAATCCGCGACAAGTTGACGAAAGAACGCCGGTCACACGCTCGCTAAACTCTCAAACACTAAGTTTGAGAAGGAGAAATTGAAGTGAAAGTATTTTTGAGTGCCTTGTTTCTGGTGACGTTGGTGCCTGCCGCATTCGGCGCGTCAGTGAAGTCTGACTACCAGAAGGACTTTGACTTTAGCCAGTTGCGCACGTTCTCGTTCAAGACTGAGCGAGCTAACAGCGATCCACTGGCGACAAACGCGATTGAAGCCGAAAGAATTCAGAACGCTCTGGCGTCGCAGCTTTCGGCCAACGGGTTTACGCAATCCGGCGACAACCCGGATTTTATCGTGGCCTTTTACTCTCGAACTCACCAGCAAACGCAGGTTCAGAGCTTCCCGCGCTTCGGTTATGGACCAGGTTTCGGCTGGGGATACGGGATTCCGTTTCGCGGGCGCTGGCGTTGGGGTTATGGACCAGACATCTGGACCACAACTTACACGGAAGGTTGTGTGATGGCGGACATCATAGACGCCAAAACTCAGGAGCTCGTGTGGCGCGGCGTGGTTCAGGATCGCGTCAATGGCATTGGCCAGTCAGAAAAAGAAGCCAACAATGCGGCCAAGGATCTCGTCAAGCGCTACCTGAAAGACACGAAGAAAGTAGCAGAGAAACGAAACTAGAGTTCGGGTATCAGGAACCCACCAACAAAGTTGGTGGTACTTCAAGACCTAACCTATATCCTTTGTAGGTCGAGTCTGAAAAGTACCACCAACTTCGTTGGTGGGTTCCTGATGCATAGCCTTAGAAGGCAAACGCGAAGTACACCGCTCCCACAATAAAGGCGTACGATACAAGAATGTTCCACTTCATCGTCTCTCCAAACAGCAGATAAACGATCCCGGTAAAAACTACCAGCGTGATGCACTCTTGCAGGATCTTCAACTGCGTAACGGTAAAGATTTGAGAGCCGATGCGGTTTGCTGGAACCTGAAAAATATATTCGAAGAAAGCAATGAGCCAGCTAACGACGATCACCACGACTAGTGGCTTCGATTTGTATTTCAGGTGACCGTACCACGCGAGAGTCATGAAGATGTTTGAGATGATTAGTAAGACAATGGTCTTGAACATGTTTTCTATTCCGGCCCGGAGAGTTTGAACGCCACAAACAGCAGCTTACCAGAACGCTCGATTTGCAAAACTACCGGCGTGTTTACCGCCACGCGATTCAGTGCGGTGCGAAGTGCTTCAACACTCTTTATCGGCAATCCGTTCATCGTGTGAATGATATCTCCCGCCTCGAGCGAAACATCCGCCGTTGAGTCGACTTGCCTGGCGACAACCAGCACGCCCGACGCGATCCGCAGTCCCGTCAGCTTGCTCGCAACTGACTGATCGATGTCCATCGCGATCACGCCCAGTTGACTGACACGGCTTTTATCCGACTGCGCCAGCGCGGCCACAGTGTCAAGATCGTCTGGCGACTCGATCAGCGGGACTGAAAACACCATCGGACTCGAACCGCGTCGCACTTCGAGTTTAATCTTCTCGCCGCCGCTTCGCATAAACAAACGCGTGCCGAGCGCCGGCAGACTGTTCACCGGATAATTGTCGATGCTCGTAATGATGTCTCCGACTTTTACGCCAGCCGCTTCGGCGGGACTCTCAGGTTCAACGTCAGAAATGATCACGCCCGCATCCGTTCCGAGTTTTAGCCCCGCAGCCAATTCCGGCGTGATCGATTGAACTCCGATTCCAGTCGTTCCGCGATGGATATGTCCATACTTGCGCAGTTGCGGGTACGCATAAGCCACGATCGCGCAGGGAATCGCGAAACCCAACCCTTCATTGCCGCCACCTTGCGAGAGAATGAAAGTGTTGATGCCGACGAGTTCGCCGTCGACGTTCACGAGTGGTCCACCGCTATTGCCCGGATTTGTTGGTGCGTCGCTCTGCACAAAGACGAGCGGACTGTCCGCATCGAGCTGTCGCGCGACCGCACTCACAACGCCCATTGTTACCGAATCCTGCAAACCGTCCGGACTGCCGAACGCAAACACCACGTCGCCTTGCCGGAGTTTGTTGTAATCGCTGATACGCATGGCGGGTAAGTTTGTAGCTTCCACTTTCAACACAGCGAGATCGATGTCGTCGTCGGCTCCGAGGACACGCGCCTCGAGCGTGCGCGTTCTGGTGATTGTGGGTTCATCAGCCGAGTTGTTTGTGGTAAGCGTCGGCACGCTGACGCTGACGTGCTGTGCACCGCGAACTACGTGTGCATTCGTCACGATATAACCGGACGCATCGACGATCACGCCGGAACCGATCTTTTGCTGCATACCGACGAGCACACTGCTGCTGCCACTACTATTCTCGACCGGTCCGTAACCGCTCGCCTGAATTTGAACCACGCTCGGCTCCACTTTGCTTACGAGTCTTCGTACCGAAGTATTGAATTGGTGAAGAGGATCGAGTTCGCGGTTTGTGGTTGGTGTTTGGGCAAAGACCGTCAATCCAAGTAACAACAAGTTGAGACACAGTATCACGCTGCGACGCTTCATTTTTTGGCAAACCTTTCTAAATATCCTCTTCGAGTCTATTTAAATCGGCTCTCCAGTCTTTTAGGTTTTTGCTCGATCTGTCGGCGTTTGCGGCAACTATGAGGATCGTGTTGTGACAGCAACAGACGGATACGTTGCGCAAAGGCAGGAAAGAAACACAGAGCGTTTTCAGTACTTAATACCCGGCTTTATTAGCGGGCTGAAAGTGGCTGGAAGAGTATGTGGATAGTTCGACTAGCGCTTCGGCGGCCATACACGTTCATCGTGATGTCGCTGTTGATCCTGATCCTCGGCGTCCTCGCGATACTCCGTACACCTGTCGATATTTTTCCTACCGTCGACATTCCCGTTATCGCCGTTGTCTGGACTTTCAACGGGATGCAGCCGAAGGAAATGGAACAGCGGCTCGTTTCCAACAGCGAACGTGCGTACACAACGACAGTTAACGACATCGAGCACATGGAGTCGGAGTCGTACAACGGCGTCGCAGTAATAAAAATCTTTTTTCACCCGGGCGCCGATATTCCGTCCGCCATATCGCTGACGGCGGCGCAGTCGCAGGCCATTCTCAGACAGTTGCCGGCAGGTACAACTCCGCCGTTGATCATTCAATACAGTGCGGCCGATGTTCCGGTGCTCCAGTCGGTGGTTTACAGCGACACGCTTTCGGAAGACGAACTCAACGATTTTGCGAATCAATTCATCAGGACCCAACTGGCAACCGTGCAGGGCGCGGAAATCCCGATCGCTTACGGTGGTAAGCCGCGGAACATCATGGTGGATCTCGACCCGGATCAAATGCTGGCGAAGAACGTTTCCGCTTCAGATGTGTCGACTGCCTTTAATCAGCAGAATGTAATTCTTCCGGCGGGCACCGCAAAGATCGGCGAACGGGAATACAACGTGCTGCTCAACAGCAGCCCCACAGTTGTCGACCAGCTAAACGATCTGCCGGTAAAACAAGTCAACGGCGCGACGGTTTTCATGCGTGACGTTGCGAACGTTAGAGATGGCGCCGCAGTACAAACGAACCTCGTGCGACGGAACGGCCGGGCTTCTGCGTTGCTCACCGTTCTGAAGAGCGGTGCGAACTCGACGCTCGATGTAGTCAGTCGAGTGAAGGCGCGTATGCCGAGCGTCCTGGCGACCCTGCCGAACGCGCTTAGAGTTGATTTTCTCTTCGACCAATCGGTGTTTGTGCGCTCATCCGTTAGCGGTGTGGTACGCGAAGCGGCGATCGCGGCGTGTCTGACTGGCCTGATGATTTTACTTTTCCTCGGCAGTTGGCGCGCGACGTTGATCGTCGTGATTTCGATTCCGCTCTCGATCCTGTCTTCGATAATTGTGCTCAGTTTTTTGGGCGAGACACTCAACATCATGACCCTCGGCGGGCTGGCACTCGCGGTCGGCATGTTGGTAGACGACGCAACCGTCGAGATCGAAAACACGCATCGCAATATCGAGATGGGTAAACCGATCGTGCAGGCGATACTCGACGGCGCCGCGCAAGTCGCAACTCCAGCGTTCGTTTCGACACTTTCAATCTGCATCGTGTTTGTGGCGGTCACGTTTCTCAACGGAGCGGCCAAATCGTTGTTTACACCGC
>DATNJO010000142.1:0-2110 GCA_035603895.1 Pyrinomonadaceae bacterium | reverse complement strand
CCATTTGAAAAATGATCGGCACTCGCGCGGCAGCCGGGGCTATCAACTGGATTCCGAGCAGATCGAGAAACGCAAGCTTGTTTTTGTCCGGTACCTGGTTCAACCGTTGCAGGATGGAATAAAGATAACGGGCAAATACTTGCGAAACGGCAACGTCAGGTCCCTTGTCAGCCGGAAGCCACGCCGGCACGTAACCCGGACGGCGTGCGAGTACCTGGGCCACGATCTCCGCAGCCTTTCGCGAATCAAGCACGATGTCAGATCCGTTCTTCAACGCGCAGTTGCCTCCTGGAGGTAAAAGGGATAGACAAGATTGTGTAACGTGTTCGTCGCGCGCACGCGATATGTGGTCTCGATGAGCAGCAGATTTCTTTCGTTCGGATCGAGAGTAACTGTCACCGTTATGACCTCGATCCGAGGCTCCCAATCGACGAGCGCTTCGCGCACGCGTGTTTGGATCAGCGCCATCGTGGTGGTGTTAGCTGGTTCGAAGACGAAGCGGTTCAGCCCTGCGCCAAAGTCAGGCCGCATGATTCGTTCGCCGGATTCGGTGCCCATGATGATCATGATCGATTGGCGTATGTCCTCTTCGTAAGCGACCATCGCCGGCACGCGCGTCACGTCCAGAGATGGCGGAAAGGCCCAGCCAACACCGAGAAACGCTTTTTCCGGATCGAGGTTTTTCAGGTCCATACTCATCCTCCGATTTGCACTGTCGGTAGACCCATAATGATCGGAGCGCCACAACCTGCAAGATCACCCATACGTGCTGCTGGTCTGCCACCTATCAGAACCGTCGCGCTGCCTTTAACAATTGGTGACGGCGGATGCGAAGGCGGCGGTGGAAAAGAACAAACGTGGTTGTCGCCCATGACGGCAGCGGGCAGTCCGCCAATCAAAACGGTTGCAACGCCGGGTCCCGCAATAATTCCGGGATGTCCGGTAGGATCGGTGATTCGCGCGGCTGGCGGCATTTCGCTTCTCCTTAATTAATCTTCACCAGACTGCCATTGATGTTGCAGATACCAGTCGACTTGATATTGGTAGCTGCGGTTCCTTCGATATCGATGTTCACGGCTTGTAGCTTGATCTGCGCTGCTTTCAGCTCGATGCTGGCGACTGCTTGCAGCGTGATCGCCTGTTGCGTGTTATCGAGCGTGACCGTGACTGTGCCCGCGAGGTTCGTCATTTCGATCTTGAGCGGATCGATCGTGATCTTTTGTTGCGTGCTTGAAGTGATCTTGATCGATTGGAGCGCATCATCAAACTCGATTTCATGGCCCAGTCCCCCGGCAATGCCGGTCTTGATCACGCGCTTGATCAGAAAGTCGGTGGGAATGGTCAGCGGCGGACGATCGCGAGTGTTCCAAAGGCCACCGAGAATGTAGGCATCGCGTTCGTCGTTTTGATTGAACGCCACGAGCACTTCGTCGTCGATTTGCGGTATCCAGCAAAAGCCGCGGCTCGAGCCCGCGCCAACACTCGACACACGAGCCCACACCTCGTACGACGGTAGCGACGGTATTTCGACTTGCACTCGTCCTTCCGCCAGCACGTCGAGATTGTTTCTGACCACGCCCGGCGCGATCGCAAAGCCGGCGGTTGCACGTTCCTCGCCGGAGCTTACAGATTCGACCAGTCCTTCAGGCATAACGGTCTCCCTTCAGCCGATGCTTACGCCACCGCTGATGCTGCCACTAACACTTCCACTGATACTGCCAACACTCTGACCCTGAACTCGCAACAACTGTCCGGGACTCTTCGGCAATGGAAAGCCGCCGAACCACACTTCTTTCCGCACATTAAAATTCGTTCTAAAGCCGCTGCCATCCAAACTGTGAGTCGCGGATGTGATCCGGTACAGACCACTAAACTGCTCGCCTAAGCCTTCGAAGTTGATCACGCGGCTTGCCTTGATTCTTAAGTCGCCAACCGTGCTGCCCGAACCCGTCAACCTGTTGTTCAGTCGCGGCAACAGCTCAGTCAGAATCTTCTGCGGCGCTTGTGCAAACCCGGTCGGCTTGATGGAAATCGATTGTTCCGTCTTTCCGGGTGTTCCGAAACCCGGCGACACAGATAGATTGAAAGAGGCGCGATCGAAGTCCCACGC
>DATNJO010000141.1:0-2535 GCA_035603895.1 Pyrinomonadaceae bacterium | reverse complement strand
GTTGGCACAACCCTGGGTCATAGCATGAGAAAGACTCCACGCTGAAAGCGTTCGCGAGCGAAATGCCACTTGCCAATGCTTTCAGCATTGATACCAAAAGTATCGGTTTAGTCCCAGGGTTGCGGAACCGCAACCCTGGGCTGAAATTAGTAAACGCCTTCGGCGTTCAGGTCTGGGTGCAAACTAGCCTTCGGCGTTCAGGTCTGGGTGCAAACTAGCCTTCGGCGTTCAGGTCTGGCTGCAAACTAGCCTTCGGCGTTCAGATTAGGACACCACTTTCGAATGGGTAGTGCCCTACTTTACATGGCCTGCCTTAACATGTTCGGAGCGCGGGCGGCTCGCCCGCAAAGGAACATACGGTGCGCGGACCAATACAGCGGGCGAGCAGCCCGCGCGCCGTGATCCAAAGCAGGGCATTACCTTCGAAAGTATCAGTTTTTCAAAACAGATACTTCACTCCGAGCAACACGTTGACGTCCGTACGCAGCGCCAGTGGACCAGTATTTCGCAAAACGGGAAACTGCACGCTGCCCTCAACAACAAACTGCGGACGAGCCGCATATTGAAGTCCCGGCGCGAGGTAATACTCAGTTGCCTTACTGCCCGCTACTGGCGCGCTATTAAGACGGCCCGTTCCTCGATGCACAAACGTCGTTTCCAGAATCACAAACAACTCGCCGCCCGGTTTCCTGTATTCGCGCGGGAGCAGGACGTACTCAAGATCCGTGTTCAGTCTCTGTTCGTGGCCCATGCGAAAGCCGTCTCGTTCCGTGCGGAAAACGGCTTCGGCATTGCCGCCGAAAATGAATCTTCCCCCGGCTTGCGAGAAAGCGACATCAAAATGAGGCGATAACCCGCCGCTGATCGGCGTGAGCTGTTGTCTCACAAAGGCCGGGGCATTGATCTGGCTTTGACTCGGAACATCTTTCTTTCCGGTCGGCAGTTCCAAACCAAATCTTGCGGCGGCTTGCCTATCGCCATAAGTTTTCACCTGGCGAAAGAAACGATACTTGGACCAGACAATGATATTGCCTAAACCGACACTCGATCCTGAGGTCACGTTATCGTGAAACGACGTGTGCGAGATTGGCACCTCGGCTTCCAACTGAAGCCGCGGCGATGGTGTGTAAGACAAACTCACATCGATCATTTGCCGGTTGACCTTCAGCGTCCCCAAACTCTGACGAATCAAGTAGAGGCGCGGCGTGATCGCACCTCCTTTGTAGACTGTTAATCCGGGCGAGGTGACGCGAATCGGAGCCAGAGGTTTCGCAGGTTCTGCTCCACTCACAAACTTCGCCGGCGCAAATCGCGGGAGATAAACCTCATCTTCAGTTCTATTACGAAGCGACTGTTTCTTCTCGACCGGCGCAATTACTTCTCGGGCATTACTTCCCTTCCCGGTGGTTTTCCAATCCCCGGTGATTTCAAGAGGCGAACCAACCTCTACACCTTCGATCGCCTTCGCCACGTTTGGTCCATCCAAAACAAACCTCTGTGCCGACTCCTTTATTTCGACAATCCACACTTCACCGTCTTTGCTCAGCGTTCCGGCAACGGTTATGTCCGCCGAATCCAGCACATAACCCGCGCTTTTCAGCGTCGCTTTCAACGCCGCGAACGAAGCGGGTTTGTCAGGCTTCGGCGTAAATTCGCCGAGTCCTTTCTTGATATCGGTAAGTTCGATTTCTTTGAGTTTTGGTGCGTAATCGAGACGGCTCACGGCCTTCTGAATGTTGTACACTCAATTGCCGCACAGATAACCCGCGATGTGCATCTGCACCCGCTTCACTTGCGCGGTGGATCGTGTGGCACCGCCAAACAGCAAAGCCAAACCGAACACAATTAGAACGGCTTTTGTTTTCATCTCGAATAGTGTAGCAGCCAGCGCACAGGTAAGTAATGCACTTAGAAGATGGCGGCAGAGGAACGGGCCAGGCGATCGAAAGACGGCGTAATACCACCTACCACAGTGAAGTCCCACGTTAACCAATAACGTTTGAGCCGCCGCGACGACGGATCGACATGCTCAAACGGCAGGCGTACAAAGCGCGTGTTGAAATTGGGGTCTGCTTTCAAAGATGACGCAGTGAAGAAATAGTTGGCGCGCAACGGCAGTCCCAACTCCTCGCGCATTTTATTGATGTGCGATTCACACTCGCCGACGTGATCGTTGACGTCGGTGTCGGCGGAATTCAACACGACGTGGTCGAGCTCGTGAAGCACGGCCCAGCCGACATCAAATGAGCGCCGGGCTTCCGCGTCGCCTACTATCTGCTCGAAATCAGTGAAGTCGATGAGTACGACATAAGCATCGAGCCCGGCGGCGTTGCCGTTGGTCCACCGGCCTGGCACTACGCGACAAAACGCGACGTCTGCTCGAGAACTCGCATCTTCCAAAACAACCACGGTTTCGCCGGCAACCGCTGACGCCAACAGGCTGCGTGCGCTCTTCGATCCTTTGAAGACGTCGCCAGCGTCAATCGACAACGCGCCATCGCCGGCAAACGCGAGCCTGGTCCAACCGGTAATCTT
>DATNJO010000140.1:0-2467 GCA_035603895.1 Pyrinomonadaceae bacterium | reverse complement strand
CAGGCACTCAAACAATTCGCTCAGTATGATGTTCAAGCTGAACAGTCGTTTGAAGAACAGGTTTCAGAATTTGAGTCTCCCCGGCAACACGGCGATTACGAGGGTACAATTAACTATACCCTATCGGCGCAATCCCTATATCTACTTCATCGGCTCGCCGAACTAGAAATCTATGGCGAGAGTATAGGCGAAGTGGGAGCACGCTTCGTCGATCAAGCTCTACAAGGATTTGTTGATCGCCCGCGCTTCGTTATCAGTCGAAAGCAGTCAAAATAATTTTCGAGACAAAGGGTAAGTAAATGGGCGTAAAGGCATGGCGCTTAACGAACGATGATACGAATGCGGATAGCGCGATCATGCTCGCTACCGTTAATGGCAATCAGCCATACGGTTATCTTTGCGTGATGCTTTTAACTGTTAAGGATTGACGGATTGCAACGGTTAAGGCGTAACGGAGCAATGCTGACAACCTATAGAGTGTCTTGATTCTCTTGACTCTATTGACTACTATGTCAATGTCATAGTGACGCCAGTGGCGTCATATCGCAATGAAAAAGGGTCTAGGCGCTTTTTACTTGCATAAACCTACAGGTTGTTTGATAAGGATTGCTGGCTCGGAAAGAGCCAAAGAGTTTGGAGACATGCTTTCAAACCTCAGACGGCTTAAGCCCGTCGCGCTGTCTCCGTTCCAATAAAAGCACCCTTCGCCACGTTTTGGAAGCGTGGAAGCAACAGAGGGCGTACCCGTCAGCCTAATTTGGACTCAGGCGACGTTTCCCGGCTCCCTCAAGTTACTTATGGCATCCGCCATCAAAGGGTGCTCTCATTGTATTCGCCCTGCTTAACAAATTACAACCGACAATTTTGACTGGAATTCAGATCGATTTTGTCGGCTTTTTCTTTCTTGCGTACAGGTAATGTCGATCAATCGTTTCAGGAGAAAGACCAAGTTCCTGTCCTACTCGCTCGAGCGCAGCTTGTTTCGGAGTAAGACCGCCTTGTGGTGCCTGAGCGACGCGCAAGGCGAGTGCCAGGTATTTGGCTGTTCGTCCAGTAAAGGTCTTTTGCTCGTGATCACGCCAAACCGTCTTAACGAATTGAGCTTCATTGTGCCGGTGAGTTTTGAGGTACTCTCGAAAAAGTCGTTTATATTCAGCGCGATATTCTTTGAAGAAAGTAGTATCACGTCGAACTTTAGCTGTCGCTTCAAACCGCCGCCAACTATGGCGTTTTCGTTTTGCTATATCCGAGCTTAACCGTTGCTCTGTTGCATCTTTGATGTAGCTGGAAACAGCTTTCAAGAATGCCTTTTCCGTCAGTCCGCCTCTAAAGTGGGTCTTGTGAATGGCCTCTCGTAGGATAATTTCTATTCCATCGTGCAAGCCTTCACGAAGAAACTTTCGGATGTAGGCGCAAGCGGCCTCAATGTCCGCATCACTAAGCAGGGGATGGGCGCGATCATCTTCGAGAGATAAGCTCGCGGAAGAAGGGAATCCGTTAATCCTAACCTCATACCGGATTCGCCGCTTGTTGTCAGTACACTCGTCCACAAAGCAAGCGAACTCTACATGAGAACTTTCGACGAAACCGACTTGCCGTGTGGACTCGACATCATTGCTTGATGCTTCCTGTAACTTCATTGTAGAACGCACCTGGGACACTCGGATATCCTGCCTTTCTCAAAATACTCGTCAGTTGCATATGTTGTTGATATGATTCGCTCACTATGATCGACATAGATTCCGTTCTTTCAGCAATTAAACAAACTGCCGCTTACGAAAACGCGACGCGTTATGCCGGCAAACCTCAGCTTGAGGTTGAAGCCCCAAAACTTCAGTTCTTTGAATTTCGAGGCCAACCACGCGTCGATTGGCATTCTGGCATTCCGAATAATCTTTGCGTTTTCAGCTACACCTTTGACGAGAATCACTGCGCTGCCTACGTTTACCTTTGCGAACACCGTGACGAATTGAGATGCACGCTGCGCGTTTCTAATTGCGATGGAGCTCATTATGCGGATTTGATGCCTCTCTCAAGATCGCTAAGTGACAGCGAAATCGCAAATTCTCTCGTAGAAACTCTCGTCACTGCTACGGAAGGTCTGAAAGCACGGGGCGGGATCGAACAATTCGTTCGACCCGAACGCGGGCTGCTCGCGTCTAAACTTCATTGGTACAACGATGGTGGCTTCTAATCGTCGCGCTCAGGTCAACTGAACCGTTAAAAGCAACACCGTACTACGCGACTCCGCATCCCAAACAACATAGTGCGTGACTTACTGCCCGAGCACCTCATGGACTTCTTGCGTGACCGCTACATCGCAGGCGTCGCAATCGCCGAGGCGCACTTTGCGGACAGCAGCGCGGACGAGGATTCCGTTACCGGTGCTCTGGGTCAAGCACTGGCCATGCGTGAACCACTCATCTTCAGTGATGAGTCCGGTGCCTTCTCCGTCCAAATCTCATAC
>DATNJO010000139.1:0-6281 GCA_035603895.1 Pyrinomonadaceae bacterium | reverse complement strand
ATCTCCGGTCGACTGGATGAACCGGCACTCGAGCGCTCGCTGCGCCGTCTGTTGGACCATCACGAAATCTTACGCACTGCCTTTCGTTTTCAACCGGGATCGGATCTGCCGTTACAAGTGATTCTGGAATCGCCTCAGACTTTTGCACTGCGACGGCGCGATCTCAGGAGTACTTCTGAACGGGCGCAGCAAGTGGCCCAACTACTGGCTGAAGAGCGGGCATTGAGCTTCAACTTCGAACATGGGCAAGTGTTCCACGGCTGTTTGGCGACACTCGATGACGAGTATCAGTTGCTGGTATTGAGCGCGTCAGCACTCTGCGCTGACGGAGTGAGTCTTGGGAAGCTCGGGCGAGAACTGCACAAGTTGTATGAGATGGAAGTAAGCAGCGAAGTATTCGCGGAGTCAGCGGAGGTAATGCAGTACGCCGATTATGCGGCATGGCAGCAAGAGGTAACAGAAGGTGCGGATCAGGCAGCCGGACGGCAGTACTGGGAAGAGGAAGAGGTTAATGCGGCAGAACTACAACAGAAGCTGCTGATTGAGCGAGCGGAAGCACCGGCACTCGAGCAGGAATATCGGCCGGAAGAGAAGGTGGTGAATGTTAGCGGCGCCACGTGGGAACTGCTGGCGGAGTTAGCACACACTGAAGGAGTGAGTGTCAGCGAGATAGTTTTAGCGAGCTGGGCGGCCTTGATTTGGCGACTGAGCGGCGAGGGCAGTGGAGTCATTATTGAAGCTAGTTTTGACGGCAGGAAGTATGAGGAGTTGGAAGAAGCGATCGGAAACTACGAGAGCTATCTGCCACTGTGCTGCAAGATCGGAGCTGACTTCCACTATCGCCAGTTGCTCAAGGTCGTCAGCGAAGCAGTTCGCGGCGCGCAGTCACGCCAGGAGTATTTCTCGAGATCGCGGTGGTCGGCAATGTTGCCCTGGCAATCAGAATCAGGAAGTCTCGGGATTGGCTATAGCTACGAGGTATTGCCCGAGAGCAACAGCGGCACAGCTTGCTGGGAAGCGTACTCCTTGCAGACTTGTACAGAGCGTTTCAAGGTGAAGCTGAGTTGTGTGCAGGACGTTGCCGGACGCCGGTTGGTACTGCGATACGACCCGGCTCGACTGACAGCCGCCGCAGTGGACCACCTCGGTTCGGAATTGGCGACGCTGCTCGAGAACGCCGTGAGAAATCCGCAGCAGCAACTGTCGGAGATCTCGTTGCTATCAGAAGCTGAGCGCGAGCAGGTGCTGGTGGAGTGGAACCAGACAACCGTTGATTATGGACCAGTGGAGTGTGTGCAGGAATTGTTTGAGCAACAAGTGGAGCGGACGCCGGAAGCGACTGCGATACGCCTGGCGGGTGAGCGCCTGAGCTATCGCGAGCTGAACGCGCGGGCGAATCAACTGGCGCATCATCTGCGGACGCTCGGCGTGGGACCAGAAGTGTTGGTTGGTCTGTGTCTGCCGCGCTCGCTCGAGCTGGTGGTAGCAGTGCTCGGAATCCTGAAAGCGGGCGGCGCTTACGTGCCGTTGGACGCGGAGTATCCGGCCGAGCGCCTGAGCTTCATGGTGGAAGATGCAGGCGTGAGTCTGCTGTTGACGGAGTCGGGACAGGTGGAGAAGTTGCCGGTCTACTGGGGCCAAACCCTGTGCCTGGACACGGACTGGGAAACGATCGGCCGTGCGAGTGCGGAGAATCTGGCGAGCGGCGTGAGTGGAGAGAATCTGGCTTATGTGATTTACACGTCCGGATCCACGGGCCAGCCGAAAGGGGTAATGATCGAACAGCGCGGTTTGGTGAATTACCTGAACTGGGCGCTGCGGACCTACGCGCCGGAAGCCGGCGCGGGAGCACTGCTGCATTCGTCGCTGAGTTTCGACCTGAGTGTGACGAGTTTGTATGTGCCGTTGCTGACGGGCCGTTGTCTGGAATTGTTGCCGGCCACCGCGGAAGTGGATGGTTTGGGGGAGACACTGCAGCGGGGCACGGATTACACGTTGCTGAAAGTGACGCCGGCGCATTTGCAGTTACTGAACGGGCAACTGAGCGGGGCGGAGAAAGCCGGCGCGAGCCGGACGCTGGTGCTGGGCGGCGAGAACCTGACGTGGGAGATGATCCGGAGTTGGCGGGAGCAAGCGCCGGGGGTGCGGATCTACAACGAGTATGGGCCAACGGAAACGGTGGTGGGCAGCAGTATCTACGAGGTAGGTGAAGAGGAAGCGAACAGCAACAGCAGCGGGTCAGTGCCGATCGGGCGGCCGATAGCGAACACGGAACTCTACCTGCTGAACGAGGAGTTGGAGCCGGTGGGAGTGGGCGTGAGCGGTGAGTTGTACATCGGGGGCGCGGGGTTGGCGCGCGCGTATTTGCAGCGCGGGGGCCTGACGGCGGAACGGTTCATCCCGCACCCGTACAGCAGAACAGAAGGAGCGCGTTTGTACCGGACGGGAGACGTGGCGCGGTATTTGGCGGATGGACAGTTGGAGTATGTGGGCCGAGCGGACGAGCAGGTGAAAGTGCGCGGCTACCGGATCGAGCTGGGCGAAGTGGAAGCGGTGCTTGGACGGCAATGGGGCGTGGCGGAGTGCGTGGTCGTGGCGCGTGGCGAAGGTGGCGAGAAGCGGCTGGTGGCGTATGTGGTGGGGCAGGCGGAAGCGAAGCTGAGTGCGACGGAACTGCGCACGCAGTTGAGCGAGCAACTGCCGAGTTACATGGTGCCCGGAGCGTTTGTCGTCCTCGACCAGTTGCCGTTGACGAAGAACGGCAAAGTAAACAAGCGAGCACTGCCTGATCCTGAACTCGAGCCGAATCGGATTTCTTATGTCGCTCCGCGCAACCCCACTGAAGAAAAGCTCGCGGCAATTTGGTGTGAAGTACTTGGATTAGAAGGTATCGGGATCCACGACAACTTCTTCGAGTTGGGTGGACATTCATTGCTGGCGACGCAAGTGTTCTCGCGAGCCAGCGCGTTCTTTGAAGTCGAGTTCCCATTCCGTCTCATCTTTGAAGCTCCTACAGTCGCTGAGTTCGCGGTGGCGGCGGAAGAGATACGCAACAGTCAGCAATCCAGGATAACGGCTCCGGCCATTGTGCCGATCCCCAGAGACAAGTATCGCGTCAGCAGGACGTCGTCACAGAACCTGGTTTGGAGTAACGAAGCAGGCAGTAACAATGAAGCAGCAGAACCAGTCTCAATAGCACAGTCATAACGAGGGATAAAAATGAGCGCCTTGATTAGTCCTAAATACTCAAACGACGAAAAAGCCGGCAACACGGCGGAACTCCCGAATCACCTGGTATCACTGGGAAATAGTGAATGGGCCGCATGGCGTTGGGTGGCACTGCGTGGCGCGGGATTCCCGGCGGCTTCCGTGTTGAAGTTCGCGGCTCCCGAGTACGCAGCTCTGGCGGATAAAGTCATCGAGACTGAAGACGCGGTGAACCAGGCGAAGGAAGCTGGGCTCGAAGCAGTCCGTCGCAACTTGAAAGAAGCAGACGCCGCCCAGCGTGCGCTGTTGAATAAGGCAAAGAAGCAAATCTTCAAAGAAAACGTTTCTGAACCACTCAGCTTCGACGGCGACATGCAGGAAGCGTACGATAACTTTTGCAACGCGCACGAGCAGTTCAAAGCAGCGCAGCTTGAATACAGCCAGGCGCGTGAAGCTACCGAAACTCAACTCTCACAAGCGCTCTATGACGTCGCAAGCTCGAATCGGTTTCGTGAAGCTGTAATCTGGCAAAACCGGAAGGCATATCACACTGCCATCGAGACGGTGCTACGCCATCCCGATGACCACTCATCGAAAAGAAGGGTCAACCGGGAGATGATCGCCAGCTACTTGCAGCGATATTGCGTAAAGAACGATACGATCGGTTTCTTTGGACCAGTCGGTTGGCTGAAAATCAAGCCGCAAGGTGAGGGCATGGTGGCGCGCCCCGGCTCGGATTTGTTAGCGAAGCGCACCGTCTACTTCGAAACGTGGTGCCTCGACGCGCTTTGCGACGCCCTCAACAAGGACCAATCTATCCTGCCGTGGATGCCGCCTCGCTTGAGACCTCATGTGCGTCTCGAAGGCAACTCTCTCTATCTGCACCAAACCGGAATGAGCAAGCCGCTCGCGTTGCCTGTCTCGCAAATGAGTTTGCTGCAGGCATGCAATGGTGAGCGAACAGCGAAGGAAATCGCGAGACGGATGACCATGTCGCATCCAACTCAATTCAAAAGCGAGATGGATGTTTACAGACTGCTCGGCATCATTCGCAATATGGGTTTGATCGCCTGGGCCGTAGAAGTCCCCTTCGGCTGGCATCCTGAAGTATCCCTTCGCCAGCGTCTGGAAAAGATCGGAGACGAACGGTTAAAGCTACGAGCACTTACCGCATTGACAGAGCTGGTCCAGGCAAGAACGAAAATAGCACAAGCCGCCGGTAACCCGGACGCGCTCGATCAGGCAATCGATCAGTTGGAAGAGACGTTTACACGTTTGACCGGTGCAGCTTCCCTCAGAGGCGCGGGTCAAACATACGCCGGCCGAACCATAACTTTCGAAGATTGCCGTCGAGATATAGATATCGAGCTTGGCACCGACGTGATTGAAGAACTCGCGCGGCCGCTTTCGCTGCTGCTCACGAGTGCGCGCTGGTTTTCTTCTGAAGTCGCCAAATTCTACCGGAAAGTGTTGCGCGACATTTACGACGAGCTGGCCCAAAAGACGAAATCGAAAGAGGTTAGCGGCATGGAATTCTGGGAAAGAGCCGAGCTTTTGATGACGGGTGAAGATATTCCTCCCATCCTCAATGACTTGATCGCATTTTTCCAGCAACGATGGGCCGACTTGCTCGCGTTTTCACCGGGTGATCGCCGCGTTCAATACACCAGCGATGAATTGCGCGGACGGGTTGAGGAATTTTTTGGTACTGCGCGGGCAGGTTGGGATTTAGCGATGCATCACAGTCCGGATGTGATGATTTCCGCCTCTGGACCAGATGCCATTAGCCGTGGCGACTATTATTTCGTGATGGGCGAGTTTCACATGGGGAAGAACACGCTGGATTCGCTGACCTTCCTGAACCAGCATCCAGCTCCGCAGGAAATGATCCATGCCCTGGACGAAGATTTGCGCCAACCACGCATCCTCCCGGTTTACCCCAAGAGCGTTCCGCGTATTCGCGGGTCCAAGAAATGCGCGTTGCCCAATGACTACTATTTGGAATATGGAATCGGAGACCCTGTTGATTCAAGAGCGAGATTGCTATCAACCGCAAACATCGTGATTGCGTTACAGGGCGACGATCTGGTTATACGCACCTGCGACGGAAAGCTCACGTTCGACATCATCGAGTTCTTTGGTTTCGTGCTGTCGAATCTCATGGTCAACTGTTTCAAGAACCTGCGCACGTCGAATCACATGCCACGAGTTTCGATCGATCGCATGGTTATTTATCGTGAGTGGTGGTGTGTTTCGGCTGCCGACCTCACATGGGCCAACGAAAAGGACGAGCAAGCGCGTTTTGTCGCGGTGCGTCGCTGGGCGCGCTCACACCAAATGCCGCGTTTCGTGTTCATCAAGTCGCCGACTGAGAAGAAACCGTACTACGTCGACTTTGACAGTCCTATATACGTATCGATGTTTGCACGGACCGTTCGCCGCGTACTGGAAAAGAGTCCTGACGATGGGCAGATCACCGTCACGGAGATGCTGCCGCAACATGATGAGTCGTGGTTGCCAGACGCCGAGGGACAGCGTTATACGAGCGAGCTACGCCTCATCGCCGTCGACCTCTCGATGAAAAACGGTAATCGAAACGGGCTTTAACCATTCAAGTCATACGCCACGATGCGCAGTTCACATGTGTAACGCTGACCCTCCGCATCCGGCAGCCACGCTTGATCGTGCAGGGGTAACATTTCGGTGACGGTGATTCGCGCATCGCCGGCATCGCCTTCCGAGTCGGGCCGAATCGTTCGAGTAAAGATGTTCAGGTACGTTGGGCTGTCGAAATCGACGTAGAAGGGTTTCACTTCAGCGGATGATTTCACGAAGACGAAACGCGGCATGCCGTGACTCCGCGCCCATCGTCGAGCTGCTATGAAACGCGCTGCTTCGTCTTTCTCAGAAGCAAACGCAAGTTCCGAAGCTGAGAAATTCCAGGTCTCACGGCTAATAACAAGACGGTCGAAATTGATGCGCGGTATATGCTTTTGCGGAGTGAGAATCTTGAACCGATTTATCACCAGGCCCATCAGCGCATCGGCTACAGCTTCAACAATCGGAAAGCGGCG
>DATNJO010000138.1:0-5835 GCA_035603895.1 Pyrinomonadaceae bacterium | reverse complement strand
CCCGGAATCGGATTTCCTTGTTCGTCGAATTCCATACCGAAGTCGAGACCCATGCCGTTGAGGATCTCCTTGATCTCGTTGAGCGACTTCTTGCCGAAGTTTTTCGTCGCCAGCATCTCGCGCTCGGTACGTTGGACCAGGTCGCGGATGGTGCGAATGTCGGCGTTCTTCAAACAGTTGTAAGAACGGACCGAAAGCTCCAGTTCGTCGACCGAACGATCCAACTGATCGTTACGCGGCAGCGGAGGACGCTCCATCTTCGCGTAAGCGTAGTCGTCGGTATCTTCCTCGAAGTTGATGAAGATCGACATGTGGTCCTTGATCAACTTCGCTGCGAGTCCGATCGAATCCTCGGGTTTGACCGAGCCGTCGGTCCAAACCTCGATCGTCAGCTTGTCAAACTCAGTGTTCTGACCCAGGCGCGCGGCTTCGACCTGATAGTTAACTTTCTTGACCGGCGTGTGGACCGAATCGATCGGAATGTAACCGAGCGACAAGTCCTCATCGAAATTCCGATCCGCGGAGACGTAACCACGGCCACGCTTCAAGCGCATTTCGACGCGCAGCGAACCACCTTCACTGACGGTCGCGATGTGCACCGTCGGGTCGAGAATCTCGACGTCGGCGTCAGCTTCGATATCCGCGGCAGTGACTTCGCCTGCCTCTTCCTTATTGATGCGGAGAGTTTTCGGCTCAGCGCTGTGAAGCTTGAAGGGCACCTGTTTCAAATTCAGGATAACGTCGGTGGCATCTTCCACCACGCCCTTGATCGAGGAGAACTCGTGCTCCACACCTTCGATTTTGACTGCCGTAATCGCTGCTCCTTCAATTGATGAAAGAAGCGCCCGGCGAAGCGAGTTTCCGACGGTAGTGCCGAAGCCTCGTTCGAAGGGCTGGGCCGAAAAACGGCCGTAGCGTTCCGTCAGTGTCTCTGCGTCTGCCGCGAGCCGGCGCGGCATTTGAAATCCCTGCCAAAGATTATTTTGATCCATAGCCATAAGCGTTCGAGTCCCCAAAAATTACTTGCTATAAAGTTCGACGATTAACTGTTCGTTGATCATCCGGTCGATGTCGTCGCGCACGGGCAGACTGGCCACACGCGCGCTCATGTCGCCACCGTCGGCATTGATCCACGACGGACGGCCACGACCTGATGCCGTTTGCCACGCACCTTCGATGTGAACGTTCTTGCGGCTGAGCTCGCGCACACTGATCGTGTCGCCGGGCTTCACCTGGAAAGAGGGAATATCGACTTTGCGATCGTTGACGAGAATGTGACCGTGATTGACCAACTGTCTGGCCTGACGGCGGGAAGTGGAGAAACCAGCACGATAGACAGCATTGTCCAGACGCCGCTCCAAAAGGAACAGGAGGTTCTCGCCGGTAATCCCCTTCATGCGAGCAGCGCGTTCGAAGTAGTTGCGAAACTGCCCTTCGAGAATGAAGTAGATACGCTTGACCTTCTGCTTCTCGCGCAACTGCTGGCCGTAACCGACCAGCGCCTTGCCGCGTCGCAACGAGTTGCCATGCTGCCCTGGCGGTTGAGTACCGCGTTTCTCAATCGGGCAAGCGGGTTTGTAACAACGATCGCCCTTCAAAAAAAGCTTAGCGCCTTCGCGACGGCAAAGGCGGCACACTGCATCTCTATACCTAGCCAATTTATTGCCTCCGGTCTGTGCCTCCGGCCATATTGCTAGCCGGAAAAGTTTACAGGTTGCGCTACTGCGCAACCCTTCATCCTTTGGGTTATTGGTCCTATAGGCCCGACAGGACCTATTTCTTTCAGCTTAAACTCTACGCCGCTTTGGCGGCCTGCAACCGTTGTGCGGAATTGGCGTCGTATCGCGAATGGTGATCACGCGAATGCCGGCGTTGGCAATCGCGCGGATCGCTGATTCACGACCACCGCCCGGGCCTTTCACACGCACCTCACATTGGTGCATGCCCGCTTCGTGCGCCTTCTTCGCTGCTTCGAATGCAGCCTGTTGCGCTGCGAAGGGAGTTCCCTTGCGCGAACCGCGAAAACCGCGTGCGCCTGCCGATGATTGCGCGATCAGGTTTCCTTCGAGGTCCGTGATCGAGATCATCGTGTTGTTGAACGACGCCGCGATATGAACGATACCGTTGGGAACGTTCTTCTTCTCTTTCTTACGAAAGACCTTCTTCTTTCCGCCTGCTTTTGCCATAAACCATTTCCGATTTTTGATTGTCGATTGCCGATTTTCACGCTGCCGGCTTGCCCCAAATCGACAATCGACAATCGAAAATCAACAATGCCTTTACTTCTTGCCTGGCGCCTTCTTCTTGGCGATAGTGGCGCGACGCGGACCTTTACGAGTGCGAGCATTGGTGTGCGTACGCTGGCCGCGAACGGGCAGCGCCCGGCGATGCCGCAGTCCACGATAGCAGCCGATGTCCATCAACCGCTTGATATCCATCTGCACACGCTTGCGCAGGTCGCCTTCAATCTCACCCTGAGCTTCCAGAATGTTACGAATGCGGCTCAGCTCGTCTTCACTCAAATCGCGGACGCGCGTATCGAGATTGATACCCGCTTCCTTGAGCACCGAGTTCGAGCGCGAACGGCCGATGCCATAGATGTAAGTGAGACCAATCTCAGCTCTCTTGTTAGGTGGCAGATCTACTCCAGCTACACGTGCCATCTTTTATTTCTCGCTATCCTTGTCTCTGTTTATGCTTCGGATTGGCGCAAATCACCCGCACCACGCCTTTGCGGTGGATGACTTTGCACTTGTCGCACATCTTCTTTACTGACGCACGGACTTTCATTGACTTAACCTCGTAACCTATTTGTATCTATAAGTGATGCGGCCGCGATTGAGGTCGTAGGGCGAAAGCTCTACCAAAACCCTGTCGCCAGGAAGAATGCGAATAAAGTGCTTGCGCATTTTTCCCGAAATGTGCGCGAGCACCTGATGCTGACTCTCTTCCAATTCAACCCTGAACATAGCGTTAGGCAAAGTCTCCAGGACTTTCGCCATGACTTCTATAGCCTCTTCCTTCGCCATATCCTCTCAGGTTGAAGTTACGACGCTGCCGACAAACTGCGAATAATAGCACGCATGCATTTCGTTTGCCAAACCCGGAGCTTAGGTCCTCGGTTAGGCAGGTGCGGCGGAAGCCTCGCGCACCAGAGTCAGCACTTCCGGGCCTTCCTCGGTAATCGCGATGGTGTGCTCGGTGTGGGCACTGGGCTGGCCGTCAACCGTCACGACCGTCCACCCGTCCGCCAAAACCTTCGTATGATGCGAACCCAGGTTCACCATCGGCTCCACCGCAAACACGTATCCGGCTTTAATCTTCTGCCCCAATCCGGGACGCCCGTAGTTCGGAATCTGCGGGTCTTCGTGCATCCGACGGCCGATACCGTGGCCGACGTAATCACGAACGATCGTGTAACCATTCGCCTCGGCGTGCTCCTGCACGGCCCAACCGATGTCGCCGAGATGTTTGCCCGGCCGGCACTGTTCGATCGCCCGCTCGAGACACTCCTCAGTAACCCGGATCAACTTGAGCCGATCCTCGCTCACTATCCCGACCGGAACCGTCGTAGCTGTATCGCCGACAAACCCTTCCAAAGTCACACCGACGTCGATCGAAAAAATGTCGCCTTCCTTCAAATGGTAGTTCGACGGAAAACCGTGAACGATCTGTTCGTTAACTGAAGCGCAGATCGAATACGGGAAACCGTTGTAACCCTTGAACGTCGGCAGCGCGCCCGCATCGCGAATCATCTTCTCCGCGGCGCGGTCGATCTCCATCGTCGTCACGCCCGGTGCGACGAGCGTTCGCAGGTGCGACAACACCTGTCCCACGAGCTGTCCCGCGGCGCGCATCTTTTCCAATTCCCGTTTTGACTTCCCGATAATCATCAGCCACAAAAAGCACAAGAGAGGGTTTCATCCGCTCTTGCTCTTGCTCCTCATCCTCGCCCTTGCTTGTTCACCACCACCTCTTCACGACCTCTTCTGTCTTGTGCTTCTTGTGCCTCTTTGTGGCTCAAGAAACGATACGCTCGATGTCTTCATAAATCTCTTCCGGATCGCGCGTACCGTCAACGCTTCGCAACACACCGGCTGCACGGTAATAGTCGATCAGCGGCCGGGTCTGTTCGTCGTAAGTCGCAAGTCTCGCTCGCACCGTCTCCGGATTGTCATCCGCGCGCTGCACCAACTGAGCTTCAGGATGCAGATCGCAAACGTTGTCGTTGCGCGGCGGCTTGAAATAGATATTGTAAATCTCGTGGCAAACCGGACAATTCCGCCGCCCCGTCATCCGCTTTTCAAGCAACTCGTACGGCACGTCGATCAGTACCGGAATGATGTCCATGCCCTGTTCGGCAGCGAGTTGTTCCAGGCTCCGCGCCTGCGCCGGCGTACGCGGAAAACCGTCGAGGATGTAACCGTTCTCGCAGTCAGGTTGCGCGGTGCGCTCTTTGACCAGTCGAATTGTCAACTCGTCGGGGACCAGTTGTCCCCGCGTCATGATATCTCTAACTTCCTGTGCCAGCGGAGTCTCGGCATGCTTGAGCGCCCGAAAAATATCTCCCGTGGAGATTTGGGGAAGATGTAAACGCTCTTGAAGCAAGCGCGCCTGCGTGCCTTTTCCGGCACCAGGCGCACCCATCAGCACTATGATTTTCGCCATACGCGTTTAGGATCGGCGTCCGCGCAACCGGCCCCCACCCGGCCCGAGGAAGCCTTCGTAATTGCGCATCACTAATTGGGCCTCGATTTGGGCCACGGTGTCCATTGCGACACCGACGAGAATGAGTAGCGAGGTACCGCCAAAGTAAAACTGATAACCCATGCCGTTGGGAATCCACGACAAACCGGGCGTCGTACTGACAAACGAATCGAGCCACGCGCCAATCAACGGCAGTCTTGCTACTTTAAATCCGCTCAACATGAACTGCGGCACGAACGCCACCAGCGCGAGGTAAATCGCACCGACTGTAGTCAGTCTCGTGAGAATCGTATTCAGATACTCAGCCGTAGCGCGTCCAGGACGAATGCCCGGCATGAAACCACCATGCTTGCGCAGGTTGTCTGCGACTTCTTCGACGTTGAAAACAATCGACACGTAAAAGAACGTGAAGAAGAGGATCAGCGACAGAAAGATCAACTCGTAATACGGATCGCTGGCGTGGAACGTCTGGAAGAACGTCCAGACCTTGGCCCACGCCGTTTGCATGTTGTTCGGGTCGGGAGGAAACGCGGCAAATAAACTCTGCGGCATCGACAACACTGACGACGCAAAGATCACGGGGATAACGCCGCCCATGTTGATCTTCAACGGCATCGTCGTTTGCTGGCCACCGACGAGTTGCCGGCCAACGTGCCGCTTCGCATAGCTCACAGGGATCTTGCGCCGCGCCGATTCGACAAAAACGATGAACGCGATGATTCCGACCAGCGCGATCAACATCGCGATGACGCCGAGGACTTCCATCGTGTCGCCGCCGCGAACTCTTTCCCAAATCTGTTCCACGCCGCGCGGCAGACCGATCACGATACCCGCGAAGATCAGCAACGAGATTCCGTTACCAATGCCGCGTTCCGTGATCTGTTCGCCCAGCCACATCACGAAGATGGTTCCAGTGGTAAGCGTCAGGATCGTAGTGAACAGAAAACCCCACGTCGGCGCGCCGACGCCGTTGACCTGTAGCCAGTGGGCCACAAACCACGTTTGCACCCCGGCCAGTCCGACAGTCAGGTAGCGAGTCCACTGATTGATCTTCTGCCGGCCCATCTCGCCTTCTTCCTGCAACTTCTTGAGTTGCGGCGAGACGACGGTCATGAGCTGGAGAATGAT
>DATNJO010000137.1:0-4159 GCA_035603895.1 Pyrinomonadaceae bacterium | reverse complement strand
AGTGTCCACGCGGACCGGCTCGGATAATTCCAGTCGGCCCGGATCGTGTGCCAGCGCGTTCCGTCGAAACGTGTGAAACCACCGACGACTCCGGCCCAGATCGTTCCATCGTGATCCTGCGCGAAGCAACGCACTCGACCGACCGGAAACCCCTCGGCCTCGGAATAGTTTGTGACCCGCCCGTTTTTAAGAAGACTCGCGCTACCTCGTAGATAACCGATCCACAAACTACCGTCCGGGAGCGCCATTAAGGTTGACACTGCAACTGAAGGCAGATCGCTGAGTTCTGGTTTGAACAGTTCAAAGTAAAGACCATCGAACCGGTATAGACCATCAGTGGTCCCGATCCAGAGAAAGCCGTCGGTTGTTTGTGCGAGCGCGTTGACGGAGCCGTTCAGTCCGTTCTTGGCATTCCACGATGAGTGATAGAGCTGTGTGAGCGGCTGATGAGGATCGAGCGCGAAGACGGACGGCGAGAGCAGCACTAACAACAGGCAAACACACGAGGCACACAGAATCCACTGCTTTGGGGCCATCTTTCACTCCACTGCCGACTTCGACGATAGACCGTTTGCCGTCCCACCGAATCCTCAGAATCTTCAGTCCGTGGGCTGTAGTTATCTATAGGTATGAACTGTTTGTGCTTCTTGTGCCTCTTTGTGGCTCAGACCTGAAGTAGACCACGGCGCAGGGCGATGGTTACGGCGTGAGTGCGGTCGTTGGCGCCCAGTTTTTCGACGAGGTTTTTGATGTGGAAATTGACGGTGGTTTCGGCGATTGCGAGTTGATCGGCGATCTGTTTGTTGCGGTAGCCGTCGCGAATCAGTTCCAGCACTTCGAGTTCGCGAGTGGTGAGATCGTCGTCCCCTAAATGTTCCGCAAGACGAGCGGCGACTGCCGGCGGAATGTGGCGTCCTCCTAAGTGCACCGAACGCACGATCGCAAGCAATTCATCTTTCGGCATGCTCTTCAGCACGTAAGCCGCGGCTCCCGCACGCAACGCCCGTTGAATCTCAGCATCGCCGTCAGAAGTGGTCAACATGATGATGCGCGCCAGCGGAAACTCGCCGCGAATCGCGATCAGCGTGTCGACGCCGTCTGTGCCGGGAAGTCGAAGATCCATCAACGTGATATCCGGACGATGCCGGCGAAACTCGTTGATAGCTTCAGTTGCATTCGCCGCTTGCGCCACGAGCTGCATGTCAGACTGCGAGGCAATGATCGTGTTTAGACCCTCGCGAAAAACGGGATGATCTTCAACGCTCAGAATGCGAATTTGGTTCGCCGGTTCCATCTTGCCTCCGTGCCCGCAATTGTAATGGTTATCTGCACTTGAGCGAAGCTTGTGACAGCAACTTAACGACGAATTGAGCAAATTGAGAAAAGAAGCACGCCCGCGACTGCCTTAACTTTGCCCGGGATTAACCCGTGTAAAAGGGGAGAGCGACTATGGAAGACCTGAAGCGGCGTGACTTTCTGAAGCAAACGGCGCTTGCCGGTGGAGGACTATTTCTCAGCCAATACCTGTTGACTGATGGCAGCGGCGCGTTGAAAGAAGCGCTGGCGTTGGTCCCGCAAACCACTGCCGAAAAGATCGCGGTGCGTTTGCGTGTCAACGGTTCCAATTACGGTCTGCGTCTCGATCCACGTGTCTCACTACTCAATCTCCTGCGCGAACAACTCGATCTTCCCGGCACGAAGAAAGGTTGCGATCACGGCCAGTGCGGCGCGTGTACCGTGCTCGTCGACGGCCGGCGAATCAATTCGTGTCTGGCGCTGGCAGTGACATACGACGGCGCGGAGATCACGACGATCGAAGGTTTAGCCAAAGGGGATCAGTTACATCCGTTGCAGGCCGCGTTTATTGAACACGAAGGTTTTCAATGTGGTTACTGCACGTCGGGCCAGATTTGTTCTGCGTTCGGTATGTTGCAGGAGGTCGAACAGGGCACTGCGAGTCACGTGACAGCGGATGTGCGCCGCCAGGGACCAGTTGAGTTGACAGACGAAGAGATACGCGAACGGATGTCGGGAAACATCTGCCGTTGCGGCGCTTACCCCGGCATTGTTTCGGCCATTCGCGAAGTGAGTGAAGCGGAAAGGAGCAGTTCGATATGAAACCGTTTGCTTTCACGCGAGCTTCAAACAGCCAAACAGCGATTCAAGCCGTGGTGCGCGACCAGGCGGCGAAGTTCATCGCGGGTGGGACCAATCTCGTCGATCTCATGAAAGAGGACGTCGAACAACCCAATCATCTGGTGGACATCAATCGATTGGCGCTTACGCGGATCGAGGAGCGCAACGGTGGTCTGCGTTTGGGCGCACTCGCTCGCAACAGCGACACTGCAAATCATCGTCTCGTGCGCGAACGTTTTCCCCTCGTCTCGCAAGCGATTCTCTCGGGCGCCAGCGCGCAGCTACGCAATGCGGCGACAAACGGCGGCAATCTCATGCAGCGCACGCGTTGTTATTACTTCTACGACGTTGCGATGCCGTGCAACAAACGGCAGCCGGGATCGGGTTGCGGCGCGCTCGAAGGTTTCAATCGCATGCACGCGATTCTCGGTGCGAGCACGCAATGCATCGCCGTGCACCCGTCGGACATGTGTGTTGCGTTGACGGCGCTCGATGCGGTGGTCCAGGTTGAAGGTCCCGAAGGACCGCGAAGCATTCCGTTTGCGGAGTTTCATCGTTTGCCGGGCGACACGCCGCAGTTAGATACAAATCTCAAGCACGGCGAACTGATCACAGTGATCGATTTGCCGGCTGCTGCGTCGGCTTTTTCGGCGCACTCGTATTATTTAAAGATTCGCGACCGCGCTTCGTATGCGTTCGCACTCGTCTCCATAGCCGCGGCACTCGACATTCAAAACGGAACGATCAGACAAGCGCGTCTCGCCCTCGGCGGCGTGGCCCACAAACCGTGGCGCGCGCCGGAAGCGGAAGCTGTTTTGAACGGCGCACCGGCGAACCAGGAGACTTTCAGACGCGCAGCGGCGGCAGCTCTCCAAAGGGCGCAAGGTTACAAATACAACAGTTTCAAAGTCGAACTCGGCCGGCGCGGGATTGTGCGCGCGCTGACTGTCGCTGCCGGTGAAGGGAGAACGGCATGAGTCAACGATTACTGCCAATCGGTAAACCAGTCAGTCGTGTCGATGGCCGTTTGAAAGTGACGGGTGGAGCGCGGTACGCGGCGGAGTTCAAGACGCAGGACGTCGCACACGGCGTGCTGGTGATGAGCACAATCGCGAGCGGGCGCATCAAGTCGATTGATACGAAAACGGCGGAGCGTGCGCCGGGCGTGATCGGCATTGTTACCCATTTGAACGCACCGCGCTTGAATTTTCCGGAACGCACGGTGGGACCGAATCGTGTTGTCGACGATCAGGTTGCGCCGTTTGTTGGACGTTCGTTGCCCGTGCTTCAGAGCGACACGATCTATTTCAACAGTCAGCCCATTGGCGTCGTTGTTGCTGAAACTTTGGAGCAAGCGGAATACGGCGCGACGTTGGTTGCGGTCACGTATGAAGAACGTCCGCACGCGACGAGTTTGGAAGCGGAGATGAGCCGCGCGTTTCCGCCGCAGGAAGGTTTGATGAAAGACTCGCCGATGGGACGCTTTGCGGATTACAGCCGTGGCGATCCGCAGGCGCTGAGCAAAGCGGAAGTTTCCATTGATCAGACCTACACGATTCCGATCGAACATCACAACCCGATGGAACTGCTCTCGACCATCGCGCAGTGGACCGGAAACAAACTGACCGTTCACGACAAAACGCAATGGGTTCCGAACGTTCAGGAAAACCTTGCGCTTGCTTTCGGGATTCCGGTGACAGATGTGCACGTGATTAGTCCGTTTGTTGGCGGCGCGTTTGGGTCGTCGTTACGCACGTGGTCGCATCCGATCGTGGCGGCGGTTGCGGCGCGCGCGGTGCGGCGGCCGGTAAAGCTCGTCGTGATGCGCAAGCAGATGTTCACTTCGCATGGGCATCGTCCGTACACCGTGCAACGCGTTGCTTTAGGTGCGAGCAAGGACGGCAAGCTCTCGGCGATCGTTCACGAAGGTTACGCGCAGACGTCGCTTTATGAAGAGAACACGGAAGCGTTGTTGGACGCGACGCGGATGCTTTACGCGAGTCCAAACTGCATCACGAAGTAC
>DATNJO010000136.1:0-13081 GCA_035603895.1 Pyrinomonadaceae bacterium | reverse complement strand
TACGTGCCGCCACCGACATCGACTTGCAAAACAGATCCCCCGCCCGGTGGAGGGCCGGTGGTAATGGTACCGAAACTGCCGGTCATGCCGGCGAGTGTTCGGCGACTATGGAAATCAACCTCGACCCACGGATTTCCAGGGGAAGTTCCACCGGCTTTGGTGGCGCCAAAGTCTCCGGTTCCGTCTCTAAAGCTGAGCAACTCCAGGAATGGGCCGCCCAGCTTGGAGTCAACCGGTGTGACTGTCGCAGTCGCGCTCAGGATTTTGGCGTTGGCGGGAATAGCTTTCCATCTGAAGGTGCGATCGCCTTCGAATGGGAGTTTCCCGTTCACACTATTCCGCAGTTTCATACAACCTCTCGCTTCACCTCTCTGCGAACCAGTTCCGGCCTCAGACCTTCAACACCAGCATGACTTTTAACTCGTCCAGATTGATCTTTGCATCGGCACCGGTCCCCATAGCAGCCGGATAAACAGGAGGATCCAGCAGCCTGACTCCGATGTTGTTGAAGTCAAGGTGGACCACTTCGATGTTATTTGGAAAGACTATCTTCTCCCCGGTTCCGGGGCTTGGATGTGGAAAGCCGATTGTCTTCCTCGCTCTCATTTGAAACCATAGTTCATCCCAATCATCCCGTTGCTTCAGGAGACCAACGGATCGATTGTCGCCACAACACTTTTCAAACCAGGGCGAGTTGCAGAACTGGTCTACGTCGAATTTGTCACTCGGCTTTTTGAAGAGTTGCTGCCAGAATTCCGCGACGAGATCTCCGATGCTTTGTGAATCACTCGCAATCGGGATTTCAAACCATTTCAGCATCTCCGCAAAAGGAATCTTGAAAACAAACTCGCTGCCGTCAGACTTCTCGATGAATATCTTTTTCTTGCCGGGCGGCGGTGGTGTGGTTGCGGGCTTCAATTCCGTTTCGGTGGAATGGTAAAGATAGAAATTGACAAACTTGTCTTCCTTGTCATCGCCATCCGCGCAAACTACTTCGAAGTAATCCAACTGATAGACGTCGACGAGCGGAAGCGCGCCCAAACCGTGGGTCACGGTGTCGAATTCGCCCTTTTGCAGACGCTTAAAGACGAGCTTATAGCCTGTTTTCTTTGCGAGCTTCGCGAGAACCTGGTCGATAATCGTCTTTTCAATTTCATCTGGAGATTTGCCTCCAAGCTTTTTGGAGTCGCCGGCGTGTTTCACGTTGTCAACCTCGTCGACGGCCTTCTTAATCTGCTCGGCTGTGTCCTGGCGGATCTTGTCCTGAAGGCCGTTGAAAAGGTTGGCTGTGATTAAGTCACCGGGAGAAACCTTGTAAGGATCGGTTGACATGCTTTCCTCCTCTAGGATTATGTGTTGGTGGTTAACTGATCAAAATTCGCGCGGTCGCGTGTTACCTCTGCCCGCACACCGGCTGCTTTCGCTTGCAACACTCCGGTTGGGCCAGGCTGCAAAAATTCCTGGATCGTTTCTCTTGGTTTACCCTGAACGATCGACCGCGCCTGCTCGAATCGTCCCCCGCGATAAATGATGGAAACATCGTAGGTGGCTGGACCGGACTGGCGCACAGAAACTGAGATTTCATTACCCCAGGTTCCTACCTCTTTCGCGTCCAGTCTGATAAATCCATTGAGACCCTTCTCGCTTAAATAGAGCCGGGCCGCCCGGTTGCGTGCCCCCAACGTGAGAAACTGAGGCTTCCGAAAGGGCATTGGGACTGGTGCCCAGCCAAGTTCCACCGAACGGACCAGTGTGGCTGTCACAAAGTTTGATTCGTTGCCGGCAGCCGGACTCATGACCTTTTCCAAAAACCTCGGGTCGTCTTCAGGTTCCGCGACTGCGCCCTTGTAATTGTCAGGTGAATCTTTATCCTGGCCTTCGGCCGATGCCTGGTCCAAACCGAAGCGAGCCTCGTCAAAGCGAGCGCCAAAACGCGCCGGTAGATCTGCCGGTAAATTCACGACGAAAGATCCAGCGGAAAATTTCTCCCAACGGAAATCAATATTGACTGGCGGTTCCGGGAACGGATCCGACGATGCGAAGACTGCGCCAATCTTCTCGGGCGGCGCATTGCTGAACCGGCTGACGTCGAAGATGCCGCGCTCAGCACAACAGGGATTTGGTGGTGGCTCGATGCCGTGATCGAAGCAACCACCGGCAAAGCGAGACTTATTAAAGAAGGCGTGGTCGAAGCGGTTGCCGCGACAATCGAGGTAACGAAAGATTGTTCTTCCAGTCGGGAGGTTGAGGACCATAGCCTTGTCGAGTTCGTCAGCCCGCACTAACTCGGACGCAGTTGCATTTTCAGAGCCGATATTGATTTGCCACACGAGAGAATGCTCATCTGTTGTTCCGGCTCCGATTGAGACGCCTGAATAAGACTCTTTTACTAAAGCTCCACCCTTCAGTGTGGACACCACGACGTCAAACAAAGCCGTAATCTCTCGCACCAGCATCAAGGGCGTTGCGCCGGCGTGAACGGGTCCGCGGACCTGGACCACCTTGTCCAGATCGGCACGCAGATCCACGTCTGGTCCAGCCAACAATTCAGCAATCGCGGTGTCCTTGGCATCGACTAGCCGAAACCCTTCGTCATAAGTCTTGATTCGACCTACCAACCGCTGAGTTGTGCCGCTGGCATCGATCGTTGGCGGCAAAAGGGAACTGATATCGCTTTCAACGACCTCGACTTTGACGTTATTGGCGGGATTCTTGCCCTTCAAAATCACGATCCCGGATGCTGATGGATTATTTAGTTGAAGAGATCGCTCGCCTGAAATTGTCCACTCGTCTTTGAAAGGCACCCATGTCTGGGTTCCCAGTGGCCCAACGATGATCTGAGATCCGGGAACCGGACGCGCCGTGCCATCGGGAGCGATCACTTCTACCAGAAGGCCACGCCGCGGATCGCGAAAGAGTCTTGCGGTCTCGCCACGTTCGAGAACCGCGAACAAATGGACGATCCAACCTATCTCTGAATTGACGATGCCTGGTCCAACAGTGCCTTGCGGTGCCGTAATCCTTACTTCGGCATCAGTTTGTGCCACACCATTATTAACGACGGCCCAGGAATCGTGATGCTTTACTGCAAATACCGGCGAAGATGCGGCGCGCAACGGATATTCCACCACTTCAAGCATGCGCAGCGGCTGCAAAGAGAGTTTGCTTTCCGGTCCTGTCGTTGGTGACGTGAGTTGCAGTTGGTCATCCGAGTTTGCCGCGGCCAGGTTAGGAAAGATCTCGTTGATGCGACTGACGATTTCATCCAAAGCTGTCTTTGCTGGAACTGCGCCGGCGACGTCGATATCAACCGGACGGCCACCATCGACGGCGATCCGCAGCAGGCTGCGGCGGCTAAGATCAATTGACGCCAGTACGCGTTTCTCTCCGGTTATCACTGCTGGTAAAGCAGGCTTGCCTGTATTGTCCAGCGGTTTGTCTCCGAACAGTGCTCTACTGGCGTCACCTTCGTCGAACGTCTGTAGTTCAATTTGCGCGGTTGGGCCAGTGCTCGGTGAAGTCAGGACGAGATGTTTTCCATCAGCGGAAACAGAAGCGATCTCAGGGCCGATTGATTTGACGATGTCGGCCAGCGTGGCCGCCTCGGGATTGTCTGCCTCAGCGGCACAATCAAACGTTTGCGACTTGCCATCAAGAACGACGCGAAGAAAGCGGAACATCTTCAAGTTTTTAGTTGCACTCAAATCATTTTGTCCCACAACTCGGGCGGGTTGTGCGGGATCTCCGTGGTATTCACGAGGGGCGTCGATGCCGAACACTTGCCGCGTCACATCGCCATTGGGTGGCACCTCAAACGCAATCTTGCTGTTGGGCCCTGTCCTGGCCGAACTGAGTTCTATGCGTCGCCCATCCGTTCTCGCAACTGGCGCCTTCAGCTTTGTATTGATGGCATTAACAATTTCAGAAGTTGAACGGTGAACCGCCGCCGCTTCGCTAAGCTCAATCTCTTGCGACGGCGCGCCGTCAATCGCGAGTTTGATCTTTGCTCCAGCAGGCAGATCAATACCTGCAACCAGGTTAACTGTGCTGGTGAACTTCACGCCTGTCGGAGGAGAGCCACGAAACGTTCCGGGTTCGCGTCCCAGCAAAGTTTCAAGTGCTACGTGTGGCGGTTCGATCGTAAGACGGCTGTTCTTGCCTGAAGTTGGCGAGATCAGCACGAGATGTTTGCCGTCGTGTGTAGCTAATTTTTGGGTACTAGTTGTCGGGAATGCAGCATTGATGTTGTTGACTACTTCTTCCAGCGTGGTCGCGCGCGGACGAGCTCCAGCGCAATTGATTTCAACCACCTTACCGTCAACACGGAGACGTAGAAAGCGTGTCGTAGTCAAATCAGCGCTCAGGCTCAAATCAGTTCCGCCTACTAATCGAGCGCGAACCGGTGATGTGCCTTGAGACTCTTTCTCGAAGAATCCGAAAATATCCCGTGCCGCCTCGTCGGTGATGATCGCCTGCGTCACAAAGCGTCGCTTGCGAACAATCTCACGCGGCAGGACTTCGAGTTTGCTTGCGCCTCCGGTGCGCGTCGAAGTAAGAAAGAGTTTTTCGCCATCGGTTGAGGCTATTGACGCTCCACCAAGAGACTTGTTGATGTGGTCTGCAAGTTTGCTCAACGGCACGGACAGCGATTCTGCATGGTCGTGAGCGGCTTTGCTGAGATCGATCTCGATTGGCATACTGCCGTCAACGGCCAGTACCAGAAAATTATTTGACCTGACGTCGAGACCCTGGCCCACGAGCGAAGGTGAGCCAGTGAGATGCGCCACGGCGGGAGCGCTTCCCTGAAAGGTTAGCGGGCCGATACCAAAGATGTCGAAAGCGGCATCGCCCGCTGCAGGTTGTTCAAAGACGATCTCACTCGCGGGTCCCGCACTTGGCGAGACAATGCTGACGCCTTGCTCGGTGATGAAACCGACCAGGGCGTTAAGAGCATCGTTAATAGCAGCAACGATCTCAACTCTCTCAGTCTTATCGGGTTGGGCTCCGGCACAGTTGATCGTGACCGATGCGGCGCCGTCGATTCGTATGCGAATATTCGCTCGTTCGCTCAAGTCAATTGTGCCCCGCAAGTCACGTGTGCTTTCCACGCGAGCGGGTTGCGCATCCGAACCGGCTGCGAAGAGTGAGGGCACGCCCAATATTTTCAGCGCCGCATTCTGTGCTGCCGAGGGCTGCACGGAGATGCTACTTCCGATGCCTTTTGTCGGGGATGTTAAGATCAGATGCTTGCCATCATCTGCAGCAACGTTGAGTCCCGGGAAGGCGTTGTTGATCTTGTCTCTAATCTGCGTCAGTTCGGTGTGAGCTGCGTCGGGGCCGGCGCAGTCAATCTCTTGTTGGAAATTGCCGTCAATTTCCAGTCGGAGATAACGCTCCTCGCTCAGATCGATTGGCGTACTCAGATCGGTTGTGCTTTTGAACTGCGCGGCGGTTGCTGCCACTCCGTGATACGACTTGGACGGCAGTCCGAGCAATCGTGGTGCTGCATCATTAGCGCCGTTGACTATTTCGAGTTTGCTGGTCGGGCCAATGGTTGGGGATGCGAGTGTCAGAAAACGGCCGTCGTGACTTGCGATGGCTGGGCGCGGCGCTTGATTAATGATGTCTGCAATATCCTTCAGACTTAGCGTGGCGGGTGGACTTCCTTGTGCGAAATCAATCTTTTCGGAAGTGCCGTCGACCTTCAGACGCAGGATGTTTGCTCCCTGCAAGTTGATCCCTTCACTAAGATCCACGTTTCCTTTCACCTGAGCTGGAAGTGCCGGACTACCGGCGGCGCTTGCGCGATCGAAGTTAAGTTGATCAGCGGCATCATTGCCGAGCGTCACGACGTCGCTCACTGCATCCTGCTTTCGGGCCCACCACCGATCGAGTTGCTCGGGCAGGTCTGCGATGCGAAGCGCGAGCGCTTCCGCTGTCACGCGTAAGACTCCCTGGACTGTTACCGTGCCTTCCAGAAAAGTGCGCACGTAACGTTTGAGGTGCTCACGAAACTCTTCAACCGTTTCAAGAGTCTCTCCAGACTCGTCGCGCCACGGGGCCAGGCCATAGAGGGAAGCCATCTTTTCCAGATCATTGATCTGCACCTCATTTTTGTCGGCGAAGTCGACCCAATGGGACAGCATGATCGCGGCCAGGCAGTTTTCACCTAAGAGCAACTCATTGCCGAAGGCATCCGCCACCGCATTGAGCACCGGGGGCGGCGGCGACGTCGTAAACGTCGGTGGCAGATAGCCGAGGATGCGATCTGTTTTCGTCGGCATATCAGCTCTCTCGCAAAATGATGTCTGTCGGTTCCATTTCCAAAACCAGCGAGAAGTCCGGAGGCGGCACAATTACAAACTTGCCGGCCGCGATTTCGCCGTCGGCGGCACGCTGACCCGTAGCGTTACCCGGTTCGTTGGCTCCCTGCACCAAACTGCGGTCAGGTATGCGCCGGCCGCTGGGAACAAGCACCGTTGCTTCTTCCTCGACCACTCTTTCAATGGCGATACGCAAAGCTTCTGTGTCTGCCGGATTGACGTCTGAAACGGAGTCTATGAGAGCCAGGACCAGAGGATTGGCATTGGCGTCTGTAATATCAGACTTCAATGTCTTGATATCCACAATCGTTGCTTTGGTGATGTCGTTTACTTTCTTGATGTCCTTGAGCATTTGCGCGCCGTCGGCTGGTTCCCCTGTTCCGAGTCCTTCAATATATTTTTGCAGTGCCCCAATCATCTCGTTCGCGATTTTGGTTTTCCCTTCGCCGGTCAACCCGGGCGTGATAGTGGCGACGATTTTTGGTGTGGCGAAAACAAACTTGGCCGTAACTGACAATTGCACTCCTGCCGCACGCACGTCGTGTAAAGCAGCAACCAGACTCGCAAACCGCGGAGCTTCAGTTTCAACCACCATCGAGACTTTGCCCGGCTGATTTTGTTTAGCTCCCGGTGAGTTGGGATCGGAAATCTCTACGACTTTCTTTACGCGGTTTTCGGCAGCCGTGCGCAGTAGCGCAGCGATCGTGCCCTTGCTGATACTTTGCAATGCAGCTTTAGCGCGCAACCGCAGCTCGTCGTCGCTTTCGTCTTCAGCCGCGAGGAAAGTAGGCTCGAAATTGTTGACGCGCTCAATGCCTTCAATGATCTGCAACAGCACAGTGATCTTTCCTGCATCAACCTTACCCGGATCTCCTTTGAACTTTTCTCCGGCGCGTACGGGAACGTCGATGCGCGCCTGACCACGCTGCAGCGTGCGTGGTTCGGTCGTCTCGAATACAACCTCGCCTTTCTCGGTTGATAGCTGAGCGCCTTGCGGGATCGTAATATTGCCCGTACTGGCAGGTGCGCGAAAGAAGGTCACCAGCCCCTCTGCAAATTCTTTAGTCTTGCGGGTGACCCCCAGAATTGAAACTACGAAGTCGAGCGCCTTGCCTTCCGCCGTATCAATGAACCCAGACCTGTATGCCAGGTTGATTTGTTGATAGACGGTCGCTATCTCGCGCCCAATCGCCTCGCTGAGCGTGCGCGTAACGCTGCCGATGTTGATGTCGCTGAGCGGCGAACGACTATTGGGTCGAAAGTAATCGACCAGGAAGTTAGTGTTATCCTTTGGCTTCTTACCGCCGTCCTGCCAGACGACGGCGTTTTTGTCTGCATTGAATTCGAAATCAATCTCATTTTGAAAGGTGTGCCGATCGCCGCCGGGCTTGTCAGAGTCGACGATTCCGGTGATGCCGCGGATCGCCCGCGCCGGTTCAGACAGCGTATACAGAATTGTCTTGACGTCGAAGATGATTGGCTCGTTTACCTTGCCGCCGACGATGGCGGTGAGAATGTCATCCACAATTTCCTGATACGGACGCTCAATTAAGTTGGCTGTCTCAGCGTTCACGTTTCATTACCTCGCTCAAGGAAAAAAGGAAAAACAAAATTGAGTAACGTGTCACTATCTATGGGGAGCAGGGAGACTTTTATGTCCATTTGCGTGCGATCTCGCTGACTCTGAGTGACAACCACGGAGATAATTTCCTTCACGCGTGGTTCAGCCTGGAGTGCCTCGAGGGTAAATAACTTCGCCTTGTTACGGTTGGTCTCGGTATTTAACACGCCTATCAATTCAAAAAGACGAGAACCGTAATCGGGATGGCCCAGCAGTGTTAGTGAGCCGGCCGGTGTTAGAAACCTTAGTAGAAGAGCCTGGACCAGGTTTTCATTCCTGGTGAGAATGTCGAGGTCGATCAGGGTATCGATGCGCACCCGGGTAGATAGATCGTTACCTGAATCGCGACTGCTCTTGATCAGATCGAGATTGCGCAGCAAGCGAAGGTCCGTTCCAAATCTTTCCGGGTCAATTGCCATTCTGTTTCATTCCTCGCGATCGACGATCACGGCGGCGACTGGTCAGTGATAAATGGAGCCGCTGGTGGTCCAAGTATCGTCAGGATTCCCGGCGGGCTGGGGATGTTGTCGCCGAGGCGAACGAGGGCTTTTCCGCTCACCTTTACTCCCGTGCTTGCCAGCGGCCCGATAACCAATGGGTATGGAAACCCCCACACCGAGTTGATCATCATGCAAATCGAGCCACTTGTTGCCAGCGGC
This sequence comes from Pyrinomonadaceae bacterium, assembly GCA_035603895.1. GTDB lineage: Bacteria > Acidobacteriota > Blastocatellia > Pyrinomonadales > Pyrinomonadaceae > PSRF01. The sequence continues at coordinate 4,478 of DATNJO010000136.1, read as the reverse complement.
ATTCCATTGGCCATGATGAACGGAGGCAGTACAACAATGATCGTGCCCGTGTCGGGAGGCCCAGACGCGCCGGGGCTGACCATAACCATTGCGCCAATGCTGACTGGTGGTCCAGGCATCCTTCTTCCTTACGCCGGTGAAAATGAAGTAATTCCATTGATTGCGACAGTCGCTCCTTTGAGCGTGCCTGACAATCCGCCATCGACCGTTGCTCCCATACTCGCTTTTAGACTGGCCTGCATTCCCGCCTTGATATCGGTGTTTTGCTTTCCTTCGATCTTAATGTTGGTTGCCTCGATCGAAAGGTCACCGTTGGCTTTGAGAGACATGTTGGCGTTAGCTTCAACGGTGACGTCGCCGTCCTGATTCATAGTGATTTTCGTGCTGCCGGCGAAGACCGTTACGGTTCCGCCGCTGCCACCAGGTTGATCGAGTTTCATTTCCGTTTTGCCGGCAGTAGCGCGCACCGTGCCATCGGTAACGCGCACGGTGATCTTGGGTGGCATCTCGAAAATGATCTCGCGCGGTGGTGACGCGGACGGATGATTGCGAATTGCTCCCATGATCGTCTTGTCGTCAGCTTCAGCGAGTGGCAGGCGAAAAATAACTTCATCTGTCGTGTTTATCGGAGGTCGCTGCTTCTCGTTGTAGAGCCGTCCGATGATGATTGGTTGGTTGACATCACCTTTGTCGAACGCCAGCAACACCAGGTCGCCCTTGTTGGGAATAGCGGCAGTTCCGATGTGGCCGATCGCCAGTGGTACGCGCTTGAGCAGTAGGCCACTGTTCTTCAAGCGCACGTCGCAACCATAGTTGTCGTCATCTCCGGAGCCGGCGTGTGGATAAACTTCCTCTACAATTCCCAGATCAGCCACACGAACACGACGCAACTCCTGACGAATGATTTCCTGAATTGTGCTGACGATAGTGCTCAAGGTTATTCCGCCTTACGTTTGAATCGCTCGAAAACCGACCGTTGTTGTGAAGCCGCCAAGTTTGGTAATGCGATGTGTAACGCTCCGAACCTGGAAAATTGTATTGAGTGAATCGTCGGTCATTTCTCGTAACCGGATCGCATCGCCGAGTTTGATTTCAGGGCGGCCGATGGTCATTACGTTGCCGCGGAGCGTGCGACGCTCAACGTTAGTGAGGAATGCATCGGCTGCCGCGCGCGCGGCTTCTTTTGTTCGTAGCGCGGGACGTTCGCGCAGCAGCAATGCTCCGGCGCCGGCGCTGCCCCTCGATCCACTGAAGTCAGTGGTGATCCACGCCCATGAATTTTCGCCCTGACTGCCGGCCGGACTCTCGCCCCAAGCCTCTACCAAACCTGCCAGAGGAGGTGTTCGCGCTACGTTGAAGGCGACGATGTGTTTGGCATACTCAAAAACGTGGACCGTCCTGCCATTGATGAACTTCTGAAAGACCAACTTGCCGTCGAAATCGATGTAGAGATCGAAGCCACACAATTCAGCGAGATCCTGCATGTGCAGATAGACGCTGCGTCTTCCGTCTACAACGTAAGCTGGGAAAGTAATCCCAGCTTCGGCGGTGCCTACTTGTAAGCCTGCTTTGTCAGCCAAATCGCGCACGATTGCTCCCGCAGTTTTGCTTTCGTATGTCTGCTCTACGAAGGTGCGGAGTAGTGCATCCGCGCCGCTGAAGCCCGCAACGCGCGTCGTCGTCAGATTTGGTTCACTCGTTTCCACGGTGCCCTTCATCACCTGGGTAAAGCCGCCGTTATCTGCATAACCCAACTCAATCTTCGTTTCGTCATCGCGTGCCGGCCTGAAGCTGCCGACGTTGCCGAGCTCAAACGTGAAAACATCAGCGGGCGTGTCGAGATCGAGCACGACCTTGAGATCGACGACGGTGCTGGCCTTCGGTTCGTCGGTGGTGTCGATGACTTTGTTACCGATGGTTAACTTGTAAGCAGGTGTGAGCATTGCCCAAGTTCCTCATGCTAGTCGTTCGTCAATAGTCTTGATTGCTGCTTCGGCTTCAGCCACAGCGTTCTGAACGTGTTTGTCTGCGACGTCTCGGTTCTCGTTTGTGAACCTTGACAGTTGCGCTTTGGCGTCATCTCCGCCAATGGCGGCTAGAGCGCGTGCGAGCTTGGCGATGGCGCCGACCTCTCTTTTGGTCATCATCTGTTCAAAGAAGGAGACGATTTTTGGAGTAGCCTCCGTCGCTGCAATTTCTCCCAACGCTGTCGCGGCTGCGAGTTTCACACTGTCGTGTTCGTCGTCCATCATGTCCATCAGAGCTTTAACGGCTTCACGATCATCCGGAGCGGCGATATCGCCCAGGAGATAAGCTGCCGACATCATCACGCGATCGGTCTGATCTTTTGGCAGGTTTGGCGGAGCAAAAGATGGTTGACCCTTCGCCTGAACTATGGCGCTGAAAATCGGAATCAGCCGCTGGTCTCGCATTTTCTGATGCGTTTCACGATCTGCTGTGCCGGCGTATAAGATTTGATAGACACCAGCGGCCAATTCCTCAGTTGATACCTGATCGATATTGTCGAGAATCATTTGTTACTCCTTCAGGGAATTACCCCGCTGACATTACTGAGAATGATCTCGCATTGCTCTTCTGGGATGCGTTTGTTGGATGTCACCGTGGTATCAACGAACTCTGGCTCACCCAAAGCAGCTTCAAAAAATAAGTTAGTACGTGTATTGGACGATGCATTATGGAAACTATTTAGTAAGACGTGACACAGTTCGTGAGGCAAAGTTGAGTTCTCTTCCGGATCGTCCGCGCCGACGATTAGCAGATTAAAGACATCGTCGCCTGGAGCTGCGCTTGTATAAGTAACTCGGGGATAAGCGATAGCGGTAGCGGCGGCACCTTCGATACGATTGGCATAAAAGACTTGGATTGTATCCGTACTTCCCCCACCGGCCACCGTTCTAACGTTTAAGGGGCTCTCGATAAGGGCACGCTCCTCTGGATCCAAAGATGTACGATCAACTAACTGCCCGGGATTTACAGTTATGCCGCTTACCCCGCTCAACACCACCCCGGGAGGCATCTCGGCCGCGGCTGCAGTTCTAACATTGACCGCGAAACGAATGCCGCACTGCGCGTAGTTCTGCTGGAGCCTGCGTACGCGTGCCTGTACGTCAGCCTCACTGGTAACGGCAGTGCCGTCGGCCTTTCGCAAAATAACGATGCTTACGGGGATCGTCTTAACACAGTCGGGATCGCATACTGGTAGACGACCCAATTCAGCGCCGCTATATTCGACCACTACCTGCCCGTCGATTACGGCTCGCAAAACTGGATCATTTAGTGCGCCATTAGCAATGCCGCGCGCGCGAAATGGTGTCGCACCGACTGCTGATCCATTAGGAATCTCGCCATTATCAATCTCATCAGCTACGAGCAACAGGGAGTTTGAGCGAAACACGCCCGGTTCATTCGGGTTTTCATTTAATTCGTGTTCTACAAATGGATTTATATCGGCTCCCGCGTTATCAATAGTCTTAACCCTCGCGCGTATAGTGCCTGCGCCACGGCGATCCAGATCGGTGATCTGAATAAAGAAGCGATCCGGATCACGATCAATAAAATCGGCCCGAGGCGCATTGCCGGTTGGAAGTATGTGGCCGGATGCATCGGGAGGGTCGAAGTCAAAGGCGTTTTGCCAGTTCGACACTTCGAGAAATGCCAGTTCCTCTTCCGCATCCGCTGGATTAATCACTACCCCGACGACCAAGCGCTTTGGGCCGATGAATTCGAGGAGGCGCTTGTCGCACCGCGTGCTCCAAATGGCGTATTGAGAACAGTCAGTCGACGAGGCAAGAGTCGTTCGAGGAGGCCGGGGAAAGATCAGAAACTCAACGCGCCGGTTCCTCTCGCTGGCTCCGGCGAATGGTGCGCCACCGCGGATATCGATCGGATGGTTTGCGGCACAGCCTAATGAGTTGATCGGCGTGAGAAGTCTTGCGACGGGTATATTCACCCCATTGTGAGCAATGTACTCGGTAAAGAGTCGCTCGCGGAAAACATCGTCGACCACATCGTTATTGCCAAGGCCAAATCGGTTCTTGGCAGCGCGTACCGCTCTCCGTGTTTCCCCATCCAGCACGTTGGTCGGGTGATGGCAATAAAAACCCAGGTCCAGCAAAATATACTGAATCTCACGAGCTCCCCAATTTTCATCGTTATTAAGAGTGAGCCACATCGAACGGCCGGGATTGGCGGGATCAGGTGGATTACCTGTGAGATAAGCAAGAACGGCCTGCGTCCGCCGGAGACTCAGTTGGGCACTGGTGCCTGGAGCTTCTACCAGATCTGTATGACCAACTAGTAACAGGCGCCTGGCAGCCGGACTGCGTTGTAAGAAGTCAGCGATGGCTCGGAGTGCGCGTTTCGCTGCGGGCCTGATGAAAGAACGGTCGGGCTCGAAGTGGACCGTGTTTAGTAACCGGCATGCCTCGAGAAGAAGTGTCACATTGAAAACGGATGCT
>DATNJO010000135.1:0-4520 GCA_035603895.1 Pyrinomonadaceae bacterium | reverse complement strand
GAGACCGTAGCCTTCGAGAATCGTGAAGCCGAGACCGTGGAAGTCGCGCTGAATCTTTTCACTCAATGCGGATCCGCCGCTGATGAAGTAACGAATGCGGCCACCGAGTCCTTCGTGAATCGGGTAGAAGAGGACTTGGCCCAGGTTGATGGAAGTCTTGTCACGCAGCCGCGCGTTGGCCCAGATTAAATTATCTGCCGCTTTCCCAATCAAATCGCTGCGTTCGTAGAGCCGGTTCTTGATGCGTCGATGAAGCAGTTCCCACAACGCGGGCACGCCGACCATGCCGGTGACGTGGCCGTTTTTAATTGCCTTTGCGAGTGCATCGCTCGTTAATTCAGGCAGATAAGTGATCTGCGCGCCGCGGCTGAGCGGCGTCAGAAAGCCGGTCGAGAACTCAAACGTGTGATGCAGCGGCAACACTGACAACACGCCGTCGCTTGTCGACATATCAAACACTGACGACAACATCGAAACCATGCTCGTCAGGTTGCGATGCGACAACATCACTCCTTTCGGCTGGCCTGTCGTTCCCGACGTAAAGATTAAAGAGGCGACACTCTGTGCTGTGATACGTTGCGGCAACAACGCGATGCGCTCGTCTTCCGTCTGCTCGTCAGGCATTTCGAAGACTTCGGTGTAGGTCCAGAGACGTGCGGTGCTTTCCTGTTCCAACCGCTCGCGCAGATCGGGACGTTCATCTAGTACGCCTTCACTGACAATGATTCCCGCAGCATTTCCCGCCCGCGCGAAGTTAAGAATCTCGTTCGTCGAACTCTCCGGATCGCATGGAATGCAAGTCGCGCCGGCCTTCAGCACGCCGAAGTAAGTCATGCCCCACTCGGGCGCGTTGCCGCTGACCAGCATCACGCGATCTCCCTGCTTGATCCCGTGGGCTGCGAGGAAATCTGCGACTCGCGTCGCGAGCTCGCGCAGATCAGCGTATGTGTACTGCTCTTTGCGTCCGTCGCGTTCGATACGCATCGCGACGCGCGTGGCGTGACGCTTGGTTGACGTCTCAAAAAGCTCGAGCAAGTCGCGGTACGTATAAACACGCTTCGGTTGCGCGCGCATCTCGTCTTCGAGCGTCGGAAACACCCATTTCGTCAGACCGGGCAGGTGAATGTTGAGCCAGTAGTCGTACCAGTCGAACTGCTCGGGATTCCACGTCAGCAGCGAGCGCTCGTCTTCACTAATCCGGTCGAACAACGTGCGCACGTTCTCCGAACGAAACACGTAAGCGTTTTCGACCGTGAACGGCCGGAACATGTCAAACGCTTCGGTCGTCTCGCGCGTGAGCTCTTCAACACGCTCGACCTTGTCTTTGACGAGATCGATCACTTCGCCGACGCGTCCGCCGCCCCAACGCGGACGCATACGATCCAACAGCGACGACGCTTTCTTAGCGGTCGCATTGAACATAGGCACGGACGTGTTATCGAATTTCGATGTCGTGACTACGCGCGGCTCCATGCGCGCCGCAATGCGATTCAGAATCTTGACGCCGGTGTCTTTCTCTTCGAAGTGTCGTCGCTTGTCGAGTCCGCACAGTCCGACGATCCGTTCCATGTTGTTGGCGTTTGCATCACCGGTGGCCGCCTGAAACACGAGCTTCGGTTCCTCGACGCACGCCTGTGCTGAAACCGCCAGCATCACCGACGCGACTTGATCCACCGGCGTGATGTCTAGAATCAGCTTGGGGTCCGCTGGAATCTGCGTCTGGCCTTTGCGAATCAAAAAGATGATTGGCGCCGTGGTTGTGAAGCCCTCGTTCCAACCCGGAAAGGGATACGACATCGCCGATTCGACGATACTCGGGCGGACGATGCTTTTAACGATGTCAGGCTCAGCAGCGACGAGTTGTTCGCCGAGCGATTTCGTGTAGGTATAAATGTTGGGCCAACCCCAATAAGCCGCGCGTTCAACGCCGAGATCGGTCAGCCGTGTGCGCGTCCAGACTTTTCTCTCGCGCGCAACAGCAAGCCCGAGCGCGTCCGGATCGTCGACGTCGCGTCCTTCTTCACTCAATCGCTTGCGGGCGAGTTCGCGAAACTTCGCGGCCATCATCGCATCGCGCGCTTCGTCACGAACGCGATCGGCAAGCTTCGCGCAATCCGCAATCTCCTTGTCGACGGAAAACTCGACGCCCGGCATCTCGTGCCGTCGTGGGAAGTAACCGAGCACATCATCACTTTCCCAAACCGCGCCGGAACGATTACCCGCGACAAAGCAGGTCGAAACATGGACCAGCGCCGGACGTTTCATTCGCTTGGCAAAAGCGATCACGTTTTGCGTGCCGACGACGTTCGTACGCAGACCGCTTTCGAGCGTGGGATTAAACGTGACGTTGCCGGCGGAGTTGATGATGATGTCGATGTCGTCAGCGATCGCCTGCGCTTCTTCTTCGCTGTAACCAAAGTTCGTGTCGGCGATGTCGCCGCCTTTGACTACGATCTTGTCACTGATGAAACCTTCCAGTGCGGAGCCGTAACGTTCGCGCAGCGGATCGAACGGTGGCGCCGTGATGATGTTGTTCCAGAAGCGCGTCTCCGACTCCTCCTGCGAGCGCGCGCGCACGGTCAGGTAGATCTTGCCGACGTTGGGAAAGCGATGGAGCAACATGCTCAGCGTCACCTTGCCGAGAAAGCCGGTGCTGCCGATCAAAAAAATCTTTCTGTCCTTGTAGATCTCAGTTGGGGAAAGCCTCATAACTACTCCATGTCGGCAATGCCAATCATTGGCTGGTGCAGCATCGTGATCTCGGCGGAGCTGCCCATGTAACTGCGAGCCATCGCAATCGCTTCAGTCAGATTGTCCGCGCGTTCCCAACCGAGAATCCCCGGTACGTGCGCGTTCTCGCAGCCCGCCGCGATCACTTTTCCGACGTGCTGCCGGCCGTTCTCGCCCCAGTACCACATGAAAAACGGATGCGCGCCGTGATAGGCGTTCCCACGCCGGTACATCTCGATATAGCTCGGATTAGTCGCAAACTCCTGCTCGTACTTCTCACGTAACGTGAACGCATCGCGCGTCTCCGGCAACAGCCGATGGAAAAACTCGATGTAGCTCGGGTGAAACTGGTGATCGAAGTCGTCGTAACACGGATGGTGCAGAATCATCACGCCACCCTTTTTCAGCAACGGCTTGTTGCGATAGAAGTTGAAGTGATAACCAAGCGCCATCACCTGGACCAGCAACGGATTCAGGATCGAATAGACGTTGTACGGCGAGATGTCGGGAATGCCGGTGATCAGAATGTCAGCCTGGCCGCGGATCGGAATCGCATACTGCTCGAACCCCTTCTCGACGATCTTCTGGTGTACGGGTTCGGTCTTGCCGGCGTGACACGCGATCATCTCGTACGCAGCCGGCCGCGAGTGCAATAGTTTGCGGCGCGCGGCGCGCGGCAACTTGCTCATCGTGTAACGCATCGCTTCAAACTTCATGCGATCGAACGCGGTAAAGTCGTCTTCGTTGCGCAGCAGAAAATCCATGTCCGCGCCGTACATGCGATTGTTGATGGCCGTCTCGATGTGAAAGACGTTCAGTTCGCGATCAACGATCTTCCCAAGCTGCACGACTTTGTGGTTCAAGGCCGAGGCGGCTGGATCCATGTAACTGTCTGAATCGCGAATCGTCTGTGGATCGTGATGCATCCGGAGCGACTCGTAATCGCAGAGTCCGACGGCGACTGATTTGTGACCGCCGTCCATCGGCACGAGATTGATGTTGACGTAGATGATCAGATCGCTTTCGGCGGCGCGGCGATTCAGGACTAACGGATCTTTGTGTTTGGTTTCGCCGATCTTGATCAGCCCGTCGGACCACTCGGCGTCGTGGTTGTAGTAACGATCCGGATAGTAGTCGGCGAAGATCCTTGGGCCGACCATGCGCTTCATTTCCCACTCGGTCATCTTCCGGTGCAGGGAATTGGCGATGATGATGTGTACGTCGTCGACGCCGTGACCGGCGAGCATGTCGCAAACGATCTCGAGGATCGTCTGGCGAATGTCGGGCGTCGCCATTGGCGGCAACGGCAGACTGATGTCGTCGACGGCGATCGTGACTTTCATTCCCGGCTCGAGTTGCGCAAATAGTGGATCGCAGTCGTGCGGATGGTTCAGCGCATAACGGATCGCCGCTTCACGGTTGGGCAGACCCTTGATCGACGGATTGGGATAGAGCACGCGCGTGCCGATCGGCAGGTCTTCGAGAATGAAGTCTTCGCCCGAAGGAATAATGCGCGGCGCGCTGTCGCGGTCGATGTAGACGACGGATTCGTGTGTTTTACGTCTGAGTTGCAGTGCCATATTGTTTAATGTCGATTGCCAATTTCCAATTGCCGATTTTTTTGGCGCCCTAAATCGGCAATCGGAAATTGGCAATCGACAATCATTTCAAGTTCAGTATCGGCCAGTCGTGGTGCAGCGCCGTTTGTCTTAGGCGCATATCCGGATTGATGACCGCCGGGTGGCCCACGATCGACAGCATCGGCAGATCGCTCATGCTGTCGGTGTAAG